>CACHJL010000011.1 GCA_902580135.1 uncultured Pelagibacteraceae bacterium
AAAGCTCAAAAAGTAGATTTAGAAAAAATATCAGTTACAAAATTAGCAGACCAATTTCACGAATTTATAACTAATACAAAAAATTTGAATTTAGAATTAGCTTCTGAATATCTTCTAATGGCTACTTGGTTAACATATTTAAAATCAAAATTATTATTACCAGAATCTGAAGAGGAAGAATTCAAAGCTTTAGAAGTTGCAGAAAAGTTAAAACTTCAATTAAAAAAACTTGAATTAATAAGATTACTCTCTTCACAAATGCTAAGTAGAAAAAGATTAGGTAGAGATGTTTTTATGCGTGGATCTAAAAGTGGAATGAGATCTATATATGATTCAAAATATACATTAACTTTATTTGAAATTTTAAAAACATATTCCAATATTGTTATGACTAAAGATTTTCAAAAAATGAATATTCCAAAATTGCCTGTGTTTACTACGGAAGATGGCATCAGTAGAATAAAAGGTTTTTTTGGAAAACTAAATGAATGGAAAAATATTTCAGAATTAATACCTGGTAATTTTAAATCATCTAAAAACCTCAAAAGAACGGGTCAAGCTGGAATTTTATCTGGTTCACTAGAACTTGTTAAAGAAGGTAACGTTAAAATTAAACAAAATAGTTTATTTGAAGATATTTATATTAAGGAAAATTAATGAACAAAGTTAAAAAAAATAATGTAGTAAATTTTCCCGGTAAAATTAGTGATGCAGAAAGAGAAGTTGAAGCAATTATTTTTGCTGCTGCAGAACCTCTTTCTATAGAAACAATTGAATCAAAAATTTCTAAAAAAATGGATGTTCTAAAAATATTAGAAAAGTTAAAAAATTTTTATTCTAATAGAGGTATTAATTTAGTCTGTATTTCTAATAAATGGTCTTTTAGAACAGCAGAAAATCTTTCTTCATTAATGTCACAACAAAAAACTGTTGAAAAAAAATTATCAAAAGCTGCAATAGAAACTTTAGCTATTATTGTATATCACCAACCAGTTACAAGGGCTGAAATTGAAGAAATTAGAGGAGTAGCTTTCGGCACTAATACACTTGAAATTCTTATGGAGTTAAATTGGGTTAGACCTCTAGGTAGAAAAGATGTACCTGGAAAGCCAATTCAATATGGAACGTCTGAAGACTTTCTAAGTCATTTTAACTTGCAAAAATTATCTGATTTACCAACTGTTGATGAGTTAGGTTCAGCTGGATTAATTGACACTTCAAATGTCGATGCTTCAATTTTTGGAACAGGAAAATTCTATAAAGAAAAGCAAGAAGACAAAAAGGAAAATATTTACTCTGAGATAGATGAAATGTTAAGTGGTACTCTTAAAAATGATGATGATGAGTAAAAAGATACTTTTAAAAATCAAATTATAGGGGTATAAGATACTCATGAGTATAGGATTTTGGCAAATAGCAATAGTAGTTATCTTGGTGGTCTTACTTTTTGGAAGAGGAAAGATTTCGAGCCTGATGGGCGATGTTGCTAAAGGTATTAAAAGTTTTAAAAAAGGCATGTCTTCAGATCCTACTGAAGATAGTGAGCCTAAAAATATTTCAGATAATCAAGACTCAAAAAACAAAGAGTAATTAATGCCACAGATTGGCTGGTTTGAAATCTTAATAATCGTTTCAATTGCAATAATAGTTGTTGGACCTAAAGATTTTCCTATCATGTTAAAAAAAGTTGGCTCTTGGATTGGATCAGCTAAAAGATATATTTCCGATATTCAAAATCAAGTCACAAATGTTACTGAAGAAAAATTTGATAACATAGATGAAAAACCAAAAACAGATAATACTGAGGATGAAATAAAAAATGACAAATAAAGAAAAAGAAGGTGGATTTATAAGTCATTTGACTGAATTAAGACAAAGACTCATCAATTCATTAATTTTTTTAGCATTATTATTTGTTCTTTGTTATTTCTTTTCCGAGTACATCTACGGGTTTCTTGTGGAACCGTATGCTGAAGCAGTTAAGAATGATGAAACTGAAAGAAGATTAATTTTTACAGCGTTACAAGAAACATTTTTAACTTATTTAAAAGTATCTTTCTTTGCGGCATTTTTTGTTACTAGCCCTTTTCTTTTGATTCAAATATGGAAATTTATTGCTCCAGGTTTATATAATCATGAAAAAAAAGCTATTATGCCATACTTGGTTTTGACTCCTATATTATTTTTACTAGGTGGAATGCTTGTTTACTATTTAATTATGCCACTAGCTATTAAGTTTTTTTTATCATTTGAAAGTGCAGGCGTTAGTACAAACTTGCCTATTCAACTTGAAGCTAAAGTTAATGAGTATTTATCCTTAGTTATGAAATTAATATTTGCTTTTGGTTTAAGTTTTCAATTACCAGTGGTTCTAAGCTTACTAGCAAGAATTGGTATAGTAAATTCAACATTTTTAAAAGAAAGAAGAAAATATGTTGTAGTTATGATTTTTGCTGCTGCTGCTGTATTAACGCCCCCAGATCCAGTAACCCAAATAGGTTTAGCTATACCTTTATTAATTTTATATGAATTGTCAATTTTTTCAGTAAATATAATTGAAAAGAAGGCTGCACAAAAAAATGCATAATATAAAAGACATTCGAAATAATTTTGAAGATTTTAAAAAAAGTATCGAGCATAGAAACTTTGATGTTAATTTAGACGATATAATTGATTTAGATAAAGAAAATAGAAATTATATTCAGGATAAAGAAAAACTTGAAATGGAAAGAAAATCTATTTCAAAATCTAAAGATGAAAGTTTGTTTGCTAAATCAAAAGAAATATCAGTTAAAATTGAAGAGTTAAGTAAAAAGCAAAAAATAGTTAAGGGTAAACTTGATAATATTTTGAATTCTATACCAAATGTACCTTTAAAAGATGTTCCTATAGGCAAAGATGAAAATGATAACAAAGAAGTAGTTAAAGTAGGAAATATCAACAAATTTTCTTTTAAACCTAAGTCTCATTACGAAATAGGTGAAAAACTCAATATGTTAGATTTTGATCTGGCTACAAAAACAACAGGATCAAGGTTTGTTTTTGTTAAAGATAAATTGGCGACTTTAGAGAGAGCTATATCGAATTTTATGATTGATACACATACAAAAAATAATGGTTATACAGAAATTTCACCTCCTCTCATGGCTACAGATAATACAATGTTTGGAACAGGACAATTACCAAAATTTGAAAATGACCAATTTGAAATTAAATTTGATGAAAAAAGTGACAGGAAGTTTTTAATTCCAACTGCAGAAGTAATTTTAACAAACATGGTTAAAAATCAGATTTTAAATATTAAATCTCTACCGATGAGATTAGTTGCTTCTACCCCATGTTTTAGAAAAGAAGCAGGTAGTTATGGTAAAGATACCAAGGGAATGATTAGACAACATCAATTCTATAAAGTTGAATTAGTTAGTATTGTTGAAAATAATAAATGTTTAGATGAACTTGAAAGAATGACTAATTGTGCAACAAAAATATTAGATGATCTTAAGCTTCCTTACAGAAAAATTATATTAAGTACAGGTGATATGGGTTTCAGTGCTGAAAAAACTTATGATATTGAGGTTTGGCTTCCATCAGAAGAAAAATATAGAGAAATCTCTAGTTGCTCTTCTTGTGGAACTTTTCAGTCCAAGAGAATGAAAGCGAGATATAAAAATAAAGATAACAATATAGAATTTGTTGGTACTTTAAATGGAAGCGGTCTTGCCGTTGGTAGAACTCTAATAGCAATTTTAGAAAATTATCAAATAGAAGATGGGTCAATTATAATTCCAGATGTTCTAAAACCATATATGGGAAATATTGACAAAATCTCTGTCAATTAAGAGTTGTCTTTAAATATTAGATAGTATAAATAATCCTAAACTTAAGAGGACATCATGGATGCTGGAATTGGACAATTTATACCTTTAATTTTAATTTTTGTTATTTTTTACTTTTTCTTAATTAGACCTCAACAAAAGAAGGTTAAAGAACACAAATTAATGGTTGAGGGATTAAAAAGAGGTGACAAGGTGATAACAACTGGCGGTATAGTGGGTACTGTTGAAAGAATTATAGATAATGAAAAAGTCGAAGTTAATATCTCTGAAAATGTAAATGTTGAGATTATTAGAGCCAGTGGTATCCAAGGATTAGTATCAACTGTTGAGCCTAAAAAATAATATTCAAATTTTAAAGTGTTATACTTTTCTAAATTAAGAGTAATTTCAGTATTGATATTTACTTTAATCATTTCGTACTTTGCAGTTTCAAATTTTTTAAAATTTGATGATGATTATTTTTCAAAAAATATAAAACTAGGTCTTGATCTTCAAGGAGGATCATATTTACTTTTAGAAATAGATAACAAACCAGTTGTAACACAAAAATTGCAAAGCAAATTAATTGAATTAAAAAGATATTTTAAAGAAAAAAATTTGATTTTAAGAAATTTTTCTGTAGATGAAGGTTCAATTATATTTGAATCAAAAAATAATGACGTTGAAGAAATTAAAAAGATTCTAGATGATGATGAAAGTGAAATAAACCCTTATTTTCAACAATATAAATCCCATCAATTTGATTTTGTTGAAGAAAATAACTTTTTTAAACTCACACTATCTAATTATGGTTTAATTTTATTAAAAAATTCATCTCTAGATCAAGCTATTGAAATAGTGAGAAGAAGAGTTGATGAAGTAGGAACAAATGAACCTAATATTTTAAAGAGGGGAAATGATAGAATTTTAGTTGAATTACCAGGTTTAGATGACCCAGGAAGAATTAAGACTTTGCTGGGTAAAACTGCAAATTTAACTTTTCAATTTATAACTCAAAATTTAGAAGAATCGTTTGGAACAGAAAAATTAATGTTTGAGGATGAATCTGAGGAAGCAATTGTAAGTAAACGAATTATTCTAAGTGGAGATAATTTAGTTGATGCCAAACCTTCTATGGATACACAATCAAACGAGACAGTAGTAAATTTTAGTCTTGATAGAGTGGGTGCTAAAAAATTTGGAAAAGCTACTAGCAATGGCGTGGGAAAAAGGTTAGCAATAGTTTTAGATGGTAAAATTATAAGCGCTCCATCTGTTAGAGAACCAATAATAGGAGGGTCAGGGCAAATATCTGGTAATTTTACTTTTCAATCAGCAACAGACCTAGCATTATTATTAAGATCAGGTGCTTTACCAGCACCTTTAACTATCATTGAAGAAAGATCAGTAGGTCCAGATTTAGGTCAAGACTCTATTAAAGCAGGAATTTTTTCACTAATAATTGGTTTTGCTTTAGTTGTATTATTTATGATTTATAAATACAGAGTTTTTGGCGTCATTGCTAATTTAGCTTTAATCTCTAATTTATTTTTATTAGTTGGAATTTTAACTTTGTTTGAAGCTACTTTAACTTTACCTGGTATTGCAGGAATAATTCTTACAGTTGGTATGGCAGTTGATGCAAATGTTCTTATTTTTGAGAGAATTAAGGAAGAAGTTAAAAATGAAAAAAATTACATAATTGCTTTTGATTCAGGATATACAAAGTCTAGAACTACAATATTAGATGCCAATATAACAACTTTAATAGCTGCTTTCATATTGTTTTTTATGGGATCTGGTCCAATTAAAGGTTTTTCAATTACTCTGGGCATAGGAATATTAACTACCTTATTTTCTGTTTATTTTATAGCTCGATTGTTTACAGCCTTTTTTGTAATAAAAAATAAAAATAAGGAAAAATTAATTTAAATGAAAACAATCCAATTTAATAAATTATACAAAAAACTTAACATTACGTCATTAGTATTAATAATAATTTCTTTATTTTTATTATTATTTAAAGGACTTAACTTTGGCGTAGATTTTAAAGGTGGTACCTTAATTGAGATTAGGACTGAACAAAGTTCCTCTAAAATATCTTTAATTAGAGATAGTTTTAATCAAATGAATCTTGGGGATGTTTCTGTAAAAAGCTTTGGAAACAAAACTGATTATATTGTTAAATTTGAAAAACAAAATTCAAATGATCCTGAGTTTATAGATAATATTAAAAAAAAATTATCTAATTCAATTGCTAATGTAGATTTTAGAAGAGTAGAAAATGTAGGTCCAAAAGTAAGTGCTGAACTACTTAGATCTGGAATAATAGCGATTGGATTATCCTTGGCAGCAATGCTATTATATATATGGATAAGATTTGAATGGCAGTTTAGCTTAGGTGCAATTTTAGCTTTATTTCATGATGTAATATTAACATTAGGTATATTTTCACTTTTCTCGCTAGAAATAAATTTATCAATTGTAGCAGCAGTCTTAACAATAGTAGGTTACTCAATGAATGATACAGTTGTAATTTTTGACCGTGTAAGAGAAAATTTAAAAAAATACTCTGATATTAAAATTTTTGAATTAACAAATATTTCTATTAATGAAACTTTATCAAGAACAATAATAACTTCTGCAACTACATTATTAGCTTTAACTTCAATATATTTATTTGGTGGAGAAATTTTGAAGGGTTTTTCTTTAGCAATGATTTTAGGAGTAATATTTGGAACCTATTCTTCAATATATATAGCAAATCCAATTTTAGTATTTCTTAAAGTTAGCCAAAGAACAATTTTAAAAGAAGAAAAAGATTAATATAAATTTTGCGCGGCTACCATTGATAACAACATTGGTAATGACAGCAATGTGTTTGTTCTTGAAAATAGCATTGCAGTTTTTGCTGATTTAGCTTTTAAATCAGGATCGCAATCTACTATTCCTAAAGCTCTTTTTTGATTTGGCCATATTACAAACCATACATTAAAGGCCATTATTAAACCTAACCACATTCCAATTCCAATAGCTGTATTCTTTCCACCGCCAGATCCTATTCCAAGTGTCATAGCTTGATGAACATATCCATTTAGATAAGCCAAAATTAATCCTGATATTACAGTTAAAAGTGCTGCCCATCTAAACCAAAAAAGTGCCGAAGGTGCAATAAATTTTCCAATTGCTGGTTTTTGTTCATCAGGAATCTTAGGCATATTTGGAATTTGAACAAAATTAAAATACCATAGTAGTCCAATCCACATTATTGCAACAACAACATGGATATATCTAAATAGCCAGCTCCAAAATAATAAATCAAAGTCAAAACCACCATTTCCAAAATATAAACCCAAAAACAAAAGAATTGATAAAGCTAAAGAAATATGTAGGGTTTTTGATAGTGATTGTAGAATCGAAGTCATAATAATTTTATATACTATTTTTTTTAAAATTTAAGCTATTTTTTTAAACTTTCTATCCAAAAGAGGTATTAAAAATTTACCTGTATAACTTATTTCTACTTTTGTTATTTCTTCTGGTTTTCCTTCAGCAATTATATTTCCTCCTTTTACTCCACCTTCTGGACCCATATCAACAATATAGTCTGCTGTTTTAATTACATCTAAATTATGCTCAATAACAACAACTGTATTTCCAGTTGCGACAAAAGTATGCAAAATTTCTAAAAGTTTTTTTATATCATGTTGATGCAATCCAGTAGTAGGCTCATCTAAAATGTACATAGTTCTTCCAGTCGATCTTTTTGACAATTCTTTAGCTAATTTAATTCTTTGAGCTTCACCACCTGATAAAGTAGTTGCTTGCTGGCCTATTTTTATATAACCCAAACCAACTTTTTTTAAGGTTAACAATTTAGTTCGGATATTTGATATATTTTCAAAATAATCGCAACCTTCATCAACAGTCATATTTAAAACATCTGCTATACTTTTATCTTTAAATTTAATTTCTAAAGTTTCTCTATTATATCTTGAACCTTTACACTCATCACAAGTTATATATACATCTGGTAAAAAATGCATTTCGTATGTTATTACACCATCTCCTTCACAAGCTTCACATCTTCCACCTTTTACATTAAAAGAAAATCTGCCAGGTTTATATCCTCTACTTTTTGACTCTGGTAAATTTGTAAACCAATCTCTTATAGGACCAAAAGCTCCAGTGTAAGTGGCTGGATTAGACCTAGGTGTCCTACCAATAGGTGATTGATCTATATCTATAACTTTATCAATTAATTCAATACCTTTAAAACCTCTGAATGGTTGTGGAACTTTTCTTGATTTATTATTGTTTAGAGTAAGATTTAAAGCGTTAAATAAAGTTTGTAATATTAAAGTTGATTTTCCACTACCTGAAACTCCAGTAACGCAAGTAAAACTTCCTAAAGGCACTTTAAGATTAACATTATTTAGATTATTACCTGAAGCTCCATTTATTTCTAAAAATCTTCCATTTTTAGCTAATCTTCTTGTTTTAGGAATAGGTATAAAACTTTTATTAGATAGATATCTACCTGTTATACTATCGTTGTTTTTTAATATATCTTGATAAGCTCCTTGTGCAACTACTGTACCACCTTTGTTTCCGGCTTCTGGACCAAGATCAATGATATGATCAGCATTTTCCATAGTTTCAGTGTCGTGTTCAACAACAATTACTGTATTTCCTAAATCTCTAAGTCTTTTAAGGGCATCAATTAATTTAACATTATCCTTTTGATGTAGTCCTATAGAAGGTTCATCTAGAACATAAAGTACACCGGTTAAACCAGATCCTATTTGAGAAGCTAATCTTATTCTTTGTGCTTCACCACCAGATAAAGTTCCTGACTCTCTAGATAAAGTTAAATAGTCCAAACCTACATTAAGAAGAAAATCTAATCTTTCATTTATTTCTTTTAAAATATGCTGAGCTATTTTTATTTGTCTTTTATCTAAACTATTTTCTAAATCTGCAAACCAATTTTTAGCATCAAGTATAGATTTTTCAGTTACTTCACTTATATTTAAATCATTAATTTTAACACAGAGAGCTTCATCTTTTAGTCTAAAACCATCACATCTTTCGCACTTTGTATCGGATTGATATTGACCTATTTCTTCTCTTTTCCAATCGCTATCCGTTTCTAAATATCTTCTTTCAAGATTATTTATTACTCCTTCAAAAGTTTTTTTATTAGTATACTTTTCATATCCATCATCGTAAGAAAATTTTATTTCTTCATCATCAGAACCAAACAAGATAATATTTTTTATGTTCTTTGGTAGTTTTGACCATCTTTCACTTAGTGAAAAACCATAATGTTTTGCAATAGATGATAATGTTTGTGCATAATACATTGAAGTAGATTTGGACCATGGTTCAATAGCACCATCCGCAATACTTTTTTTTTCATCTGGAACAACTAACTTTGGATCAACATTTAATTTGACACCAATACCCTCGCATTCTTCACAAGCTCCATAAGGACTATTAAATGAAAATAATCTTGGTTCAATTTCTTCAATTGTAAATCCACTTTCTGGACAAGCAAATTTTGTAGAGAAGATTAGTTTTTCTACTTTTCTATATTTTTTTGGTAAAGTTTCATTTTCATATTCAACAAATAGTAGTCCATTTGCTAAATTAACAGCAGTCTCAACACTTTCTGCCAATCTGTTACCAAGCGAAGAGTTTATAATTATTCTATCAACTAGTATAGAAATATCATGCTTTATTTTTTTGTTTAAATCTGGCGCTTTATCTATTTCATATAATTTATTATCGATTTTTATTTTTCTAAAACCTCTTTTTTTGTAACTTAATATTTCTTTTTTATATTCGCCTTTTCTTCCTCTAACTACTGGAGCGTATAAAAATATTGTTGATTTTTTTGGTAATTCTTTAATTTTATCTACAATTTGACTAATCGTTTGAGATTCAATAGGTTTACCAGTGAACGGTGAAAATGGAATGCCAGCTCTTGCATAAAGAACTCTCATATAGTCATAAATCTCAGTAACTGTTGCTACAGTGGATCTTGGATTTTTTGAAGTATTTTTTTGTTCAATTGATATAGCTGGACTTAAACCTTCAATTAAATCAACATTAGGCTTTTTCATTTTATCTAAAAACTGTCTCGCATAAGCTGAAAGGCTCTCTACATATCTCCTTTGACCTTCAGCATATATAGTGTCAAAAGCTAAAGATGATTTTCCTGAACCTGACAGACCTGTAATGACTACAAATTTATCTTTTGGTATTTCCAAAGAAATATTCTTTAAATTGTGCTCTTTTGCGCCCTTAATAACTATCTTTTTAAGCATATTTTTTGTTGCTTTAGATTAATAAAATTAATATTCAATATAAATAGTGTTATAATTAAACATATCAAAAAATTTAAATTATTATGGCAGGGAGTTTAAATAAAGTACTTTTAATTGGGCGTTTAGGCGCAGATCCAGAAATCAAGCAAATGGTGAACGGCAAAAGTGTAGCAAGATTAAGTTTAGCAACAAGCCAATCATGGAAAGATAAAAATACTGGTGAAAAAAAAGAAAAGACCGAATGGCACCGTATAGTTGTGTTCAATGAAGGTTTGGTAAATGTTGTTCAGCAATATTTAAAAAAAGGTGCACAAGTTTATATTGAAGGTCAACTATCTACGCGTAAGTGGAAAGATGAGAAAAGTGGACAAGATAAATACTCAACGGAAATCCTAATACAAGGTTACAATTCATCTTTAACTATGCTTGGTGGCGGGTCACAAAACAATATTGCATCTCAAGATACAAACCAAAGTATTGAAAATAATAGTCCTGCAAATCAAAACGATATGGATGACGATATTCCATTTTAGTTTTTATGCAAAAAGAACAAATCTCTAAAGATAATAATATAAAACCAATTTCAATGTATGATGAGATGAGTTCATCATATCTTTCATACGCAATGAGCGTCATAATTAGCAGAGCGCTTCCTGACATTAGAGATGGTTTGAAACCTGTACATAGAAGAATATTGTATGCAATGCACAAGGGTGGATTTGATTGGTCAAAACAATTTAGAAAATCAGCAAGAATAGTTGGTGATGTAATTGGTAAATATCACCCACACGGAGATCAAGCTGTTTATGATGCTTTAGTTAGAATGGTGCAAGACTTTTCAATGAGCTTACCTCTAATAGATGGACAAGGAAACTTTGGCTCTATAGATGGTGATCCTCCAGCAGCTATGAGATATACAGAAACAAGATTAGCTAAAGTTGCTCAATACTTAATTGACGATATAGAAAAAGAAACAGTTTCTTTTAAAAGTAATTACGACGAAACAGAGTTTGAACCTATTGTTCTTCCTGCACAATACCCGAATTTATTGGTTAATGGCGCCGGTGGTATTGCAGTTGGAATGGCCACAAGTATACCTCCTCATAATCTTGGTGAAGTCATTGATGGAACTTTAGCTTTGATAAAAAATAAAGATATAAAAGTTAATGAATTGATGAAATTAATTCCAGGACCAGACTTTCCAACAGGAGGTGTGATAATTGGTAAAGATATTATTAAACAAGGTTATAAAGTTGGCAGAGGATCATTTAAAATAAGAGGAGAAATAAGTGTAGAAAACCTAAAAAATGGTAAAGATAGATTGGTTATTACATCAATACCATATCAAGTAAACAAATCCAATCTTAATGAAAGAATTGCAGAATTGGTTAGAGAAAAGAAGATTGAAGGAATAAGTGATATTAGAGATGAATCAAATAGAGAAGGAATTAGAGTTGCAATTGATCTTAGAAGAAGTGTAGAGCCTGAAACTGTTAAGAGACAATTATATAAATACACATCAATTGAAAGTTCTTTTGGTTTTAATAGTTTGGCTATTGTAGATAACAAACCAAAGACTTGTAGCCTCAAAGATTTTTTAGAAAATTTTTTAAAATTTAGACAAGATGTTGTAATTAAAAAAACTAAATTTGATTTAAAAAAAGCGGAAGATAGAGCTCACATTTTAGTAGGTTTATCTGTAAGTGTAGAAAATATAGACAAAGTTATTAAAATTATCAGATCATCTAAAAATCCTGATGATGCTAAAAATTCTTTATTAAAAACTAAATGGAAAATATCTAAATCTTCTAAATTAATTAAACTTGTAGATAATAAAAATTATAAAGGAAATTATACTTTATCGACAGAACAAGTTGTTTCAATATTAGAATTAAGATTACAGAAATTAACTGCATTAGGTATAAATGAGATAGAGGCAGAACTTAAAAAGTTAGCTAATTTAATTGTTAATTATAAAAAAATAATTAATTCAAAAAATGAATTATTAAGAGTAATTAGTACAGATCTACAAACAATCAAAGAGAAATTTTCTTTTCCCAGAAGAACAAAAATAATTGATGCAATATTAAATTATGACATAGAAGAAACAATTCACAAAGAATCTGTAATAATTACAATAACTCTTCAAGGTTACATAAAAAGAGGAGCACTAAGCAGCGTAAAACAACAGAAAAGGGGCGGTAAAGGAAAAGCTGGTATAAAAACTAGGGATGAAGATTCAGTCGTTCAAACACTTTCAGTAAATACTCATACGTCAGTTTTATTTTTCTCAACTCAAGGATTAGCATACAAAATTAAGGCGTGGAAAATTCCTGAAGGTTCTTCTGCGTCTAAAGGTAAATCGTTGTTTAATATACTACCTTTGAAGAACCATCAATCAATAAGCTCAATAATGCCATTTCCTGATGATAATGTTGATAAAACAAATATGCATATAATTTTTGCAACTAGCAAAGGTAAAATTAGAAAGAATAATTTGGAAGATTTTGCATCTATAAATGCATCAGGCAAAATTGCTATGAAACTTGATAATGATGATAAAATTATTGGTGTTAAAATTTGTAAAGATGATCAAGATATAATTCTAAATACAAAATTGGGCAAATGTATAAGATTTGAATCAAAAAAATTAAGAGTATTTAAAGGTAGATCCTCAAAAGGTATAAGAGGAATTAATTTAGCAGAAAAAGATAGTATAGTTTCATTATCTATAATTGATCATGATCAAAAAAATAATAAAAAAAACAAGGATGCTAAATCTGAGCATACAGCAAAGGAAAAATTCATATTATCTATTACAGAGAATGGATATGGAAAAAGAACTTCACATTACGATTTTAGAGTAACTAATAGAGGTGGAAAGGGAATTATTGGAATTATTAATTCTTCTAGAAATGGTGATGTTTCTTCATCTTTCCCTGTTTTTGAAGGGGATCAAATACTTATTTCTACAAATAAAGGTAGAGTAATTAGAACTTCAGTAAAAGAAATTAGAGTTGCTGGAAGAAACACACAAGGAGTTAGGATAATCAAATTAACTGGTGATGAAAAAGTAGTTTCAGCGATTAAACTTGATGATAATCTTATCTAATGAAAAATATAGCAATTTATCCTGGAACGTTTGATCCTATAACTTTTGGACATATAGATGTAATTAGGAAAGCTCTAAAATTTGTAGATAAAGTAGTCGTAGGTATTTCAGACGGAAATCAAAAAAATTTTTTATTTTCAATAGATGAAAGAGTAAGAATTGTTCAAAAAGCAATTTTTAAAGATCTGAAATTTAAAAAAAATAAGATCAAAATTATCACCTTTAATTCTTTAACAACAGATCTTTGTAAAAAACATAAATCAAATATAATATTAAGAGGTTTAAGAGCTGTATCAGATTTTGAATATGAGTTTCAATTAGCAGGTATGAACAGAAAACTTAATAGTAAGATAGAAACAATTTTTCTTATGTCTGATCTTGAAAATCAGATTATATCATCAAGATTTGTTAAGGAAATAGCTCAACATAAGGGTGATCTAAGGAAGTTTACTACAAAAAGTACAATAAAATCTTTAAAGAATATTTATGCTTAAATTTTTTAATATAATCTTTTTTTTAATTCTAATTTTAACTAACAATGTAAATTCAAAGGAGAATATTATGATATTAAAACTTAAAGACGGAGATGTAAAAATTGAAATGTTTCCTGATGTAGCACCAAATCATGTCAAAAGAATTACTGAATTAGCAAATAGTGGAAAATATGACAATGTTGTTTTTCATAGAGTTATAGATGGTTTCATGGCTCAAACTGGAGATGTTAAATTTGGTAACTCTGAATCAAAAGATTTCGATTTAAGAAGAGCAGGTATGGGTGGATCTGATTTACCTGATTTGAAACAAGAATTTAATGATGTTCCTCATGAAAGAGGGACTCTTTCAATGGCAAGATCCTCGGATCCAGATAGTGCTAATAGTCAATTTTTTATATGCTTCGAGCAGGCATCGTTTTTAGACAGACAATATACCGTTTTTGGTAAAGTTATTGAAGGTATGGAATTTGTTGATAAGATTAAAAGAGGTGATAGCGATAACAATGGTTCCGTTTCTGATCCTGATAAAATAATAAGCTTTCAATCTGAATAACAATAATGAATGGCATTAAAAAAATTTAATTTTAATGTAAATTATACTGAAAATCATTCAAGAGTAGGGGTTATAGAAACTTCTAGAGGAAATATTAATACACCAGCTTTTATGCCAGTTGGCACTCAAGCAACTGTTAAAGGAGCATTTATTGACGACATTATAGAAACTGGAAGTGAGATTATATTATCAAACACTTATCATTTAATGATCCGACCAGGTGTTGATAGAATATCTATTGTAGGTGGACTTCATGAATTTATGAATTGTAAATTGCCTATATTAACTGACTCCGGAGGCTTCCAAGTAATGTCGCTTTCCAAATTAAACAAAATTGACAGAGATAAAGGTGCTATTTTCCAGTCTCATATTGATGGAAAAAAATACGTTTTAAGTCCAGAAGAAAGTATACGAATTCAAAAATTATTAAATTCAGACGTAGTTATGGTTATGGATGAATGTCCCAAAAAAACTAATGATTATGAAAAAATTAAAAAATCAATGGAACTTTCAATGGAATGGGCTCAAAGATCTAAAAATGCATTTGGTTCAAATCCACACAAAGCACTCTTTGGTATTGTTCAAGGTGGTTTGTTTGATGATTTAAGAAATAGTTCATTAGAGGCTCTAACAGATATAGATTTTGATGGTTACGCAATAGGTGGTTTGGCAGTTGGAGATACACAAGATGAAATGTTTAAAGTTCTTGATAATTTAAAGCATCATATGCCAGCAGATAAACCTAGGTATTTAATGGGCGTTGGTACACCTTCAGATATTTTGGGGGCTGTTAAAAGAGGTGTTGATATGTTTGACTGTGTGCTTCCAACAAGATCAGGTCGAACAGGATTGGCTTTTACATGGAATGGTAGAGTTCAGATTAGAAATTCTAAGAATCAAAGTGATAATTCACCATTAGATACCAAGATTTCAAAATTTAACTTAAACAAATATTCAAAAAATTATTTAAATCATTTATTTAATACAAATGAAATGTTGGCTTCAATGATTCTTACCTTAAATAATATCAATTTTTATCAAGAGTTAATGTTTGAAATTAGAAAAAATATAAAAAATGGAACTTTTGAAGAGTTTCATAATAAGTATATTAATTTAATATAGTTTTTTACATTGAAAATTATTTAAAAATGAATATAAAACACGACGTTGGGCCCTTAGCTCAGTTGGTAGAGCAATTCCCTTTTAAGGAATGGGTCGTTGGTTCGAGTCCAACAGGGCTCACCACATCTAAACTATAGGTGGATATTTTATAATTATTTCATTAATCCACTCAGTAATTTTACCTATTCTATTTGTGGATGATGGATGGGTGCTCATGAATTCAGGAGGTTCTTTTCCTTTATTAGACTCACGCATTCTTTCCCAAATTTTAATTGTTTCTCTAATATCGTATCCAGCTAGTGAAGAAAAAATCAAACCTAAATAATCTGCTTCACTTTCCTGTTTACGACTAAATGGATTCATAATTCCTATTTGAGAGAGTAAACCAACAACATTTTGACCTGTCGTTCTATTTACATCACTCAATACACCTCCAGATGCTATATCTATAATTTTTGTACCAACATTTATTAACGTTCCTCTACTTGCGCGCTCAACTGAATGTTTTGCAACTGCGTGAGCAATTTCATGGCCCATTACAGCTGCTAAACCATTATCATTCTGAGTTATATTTAACATACCTGTATAAATAGCAATTTTACCGCCTGGCATACACCATGCATTCTTAACTTTTTTATTTTCTATTAATATATACTCCCAATCAAAATTGGTTGTTGGGTCAAGTATATTTTCTCTTGAAAAATATTCAGAAATCGAAAATTCGATTTTTGATCCAATATTTTTAATTTTATTTAATGTATCTATATCCTTACTTAATTTTTCTTTTTCTTTTATTTTTTCATATAATGAAGCAGCTTTAGCGTTAATATTAGCCTCTGGTATAATTTTAAATTGCTTTCTATCGGTAATTGGTACGGATGTACAAGAAGAAAAGCCTGCGGATAAACAGCCACAACCTAACAAATATATAAAATTTCTTCTATTCACTTTTTTGTATAATTATAATATGTGTATTTATAAGACATTAATGTAAAATTTGGTAAAAATATTAAATAAACAATATGGCAAAACTTAAAAGAAAAGGTGCACCAATATTGGCAAAATTGAGAAATTATTTTATTGCTGGTATAGTTGTGTTAGTTCCAATTGGTATAACTTTATATTTAACAAAATTTTTTATCTCTGTTTCTTCAAAACTTATACCTTATAATTTAAATCCAAATAATTATTTACCTTTTGCTATACCTGGATTAGAAATATTGTTATCTGTATTATTTATAACAATTGTTGGAGGTATATCTTTATCTTTTATAGGAAAAAGAATTTTAAAGTTTGTAAATGATTTATTTAGAAGAATACCAATATTAAGAACCATTTATTCTGCAATAGGTCAAATGACTGAAAGTCTTGCTCCTAATAAAAGTAATAACAAAAAGAGTGTTGTTTTAATACAATATCCTCGAAAAGGTAGTTGGGCTGTAGGTTTTGCAACAAAAGACAATAAAGGTGAAATATCAAAAAAAACAAATTCTGAGTTGGTCAATGTTTTTGTTCCAACAACACCAAATCCAACTAGTGGATTTTTATTAATGTTTCCAAAAGATGAAATAATTTATTTAGATATGTCTTTTGAAGAAGCTTCAAAATTTATTGTTTCAGCAGGTACCTCGGAAATTTCTACTAAATAATATCATTTATTATCGAAACTTTATCATACAATTTCAAAAGCTTGTAATAATCTCCAAAATCAGAATTATTGTTTTCAATTCTTTTAATTTCTTCTTCTGCCAATTCAAATAAATCCTTGTGTAAAATAGGGTCAGCTAGTTTAAACATTTTAATTCCACTCTGTTTGAAGCCTAATATATCGCCGTAACCTCTTAATTTCATATCTTGTTCAGATATATCAAATCCATCATTTGAACTTTTCAAAATATTAATTCTTTTTTTAGCATTTTCGCTTAAGTTTGACTTAAATAATAAAATACAAAAACTTTTTTCGTCACCTCTACCAACACGACCTCTTAATTGATGAAGTTGAGATAATCCATATTTATTTGCATTTTCTATTATTATTACATTTGCCTTTGGGAAATCTATACCGACTTCAATTACGGTTGTTGAAACTAGCACATCTATTTTTTTGTTTAAAAAATCATTTAAAATTTTATTTTTATCTTCTTTTTTCATTGAACCATGAATTAAACCAACACGTTTATTGAAATATTTTTGTAAATATTTGTTTTTTTCAACAGCAGATTGATGGTCTAATTTTTTTGATTTTTCTATTAACGGACAAACCCAAAATACTTGTCCTCCTAATGATATTTGATTTTGAGCAAACTTTATAACTTCTTTGACTTTAGATTCTAACTTACTGTAAGTTTTAATTTCTTTTCTATTTTTGGGTTTTTCTCTTATTAAAGTTATATCCATATCTCCATATACTGTCATCATCATTGTTCTAGGTATAGGAGTTGCAGACATAACCAAAACATCACAATCACTTCCACCTTTATCAGAAAGCTCTTTTCTTTGATTGACTCCAAATTTATGTTGTTCATCAATTATTATCAAACCTAGTTTTTTGAATTTAATTTTTTTTTGAAATAAAGCGTGTGTACCAATTATTAAATTAGTTTTATTATTCTCTAAATTTTTAAGTATATTTTTTTTACTTAAGTAGTCAGTCTTACCTGATATTAGTTCAATATTAATATCTGAATCAAAAAAACTTGATGAAAAATTATAATGTTGTTTCGCTAAAATTTCAGTTGGAACCATTAAAGCAACCTGATAACCTGATTTAATAGTGTTTAAAGCAGCTATTAATGATACTATTGTTTTTCCTGATCCTACATCGCCCTGTATTAATCTAAACATTTTTTCTTTTGAGGATAGATCTTTCTCTATAACTTTAATTGCTTTTTTTTGATCTTCGGTAAGATCAAATTTTAATTTATTTAAATATTGAAATTTAATGTTCTTATTAAATATTTTTTTCTTTTTTTTAATTTTTTTAATTTTTAATCGTATTTGTGAAGATATTAAAAAATTAGCTAAAATTTCATCAAAAATAAGTCTTCTTAAATAATCGGAATTATATATTTTCTCATATTCATAACTATGTATTTTTTCAATAGATTCTTTCCAACTTACATTATTAAATTTTTGAATTATATTTTTGCTATGCCATTCTTTTAAGTTTGGTATTTTTTTTAACACTTCTTCAACAATTTTATTATATTTAGTTATTGATAAACCTTCTGTTAAGCTGTAATTTTTTATATCTTTAATTGCACCATCTTCATTTTTTGATAATAGTTTAGGATTAGTTATTTGATATTTACCTTTATAAAAGCCGATCTTACCGTAAACGATAATTTCCGTATTAATTGGTAAAATATTTTTAATATATCCCTCGTAACTATTGAAGAAAATACAATCAATTTTTTCATTATTTGATAAACAATTTACTCGATTTGGTAAATTTCTAATTCTAGGAAAGTTATATTTTAATGGTGTTAACTTTATCGATTGATCTTTACCAATCTGTAGATTGCTAATATCAGTTGTTTTTGATGTTTCAATTTTTGAAACTGGTAGATGCCAGAGTAAATCAAATATAGTTTTAATTTTTTTTTTATAAAATAATTGTATAGTTTTTTTGCCAATTCCTTTAACATTATCTAATGAAGATAATAAATATTCATAATCCTGCATAAAATATATATAATTGTAAATTTGATGAATTTAAATAAACAAAATTTAATAAATAAAATAAAATATCGTTCTCAATACAGAGGTACGAAAGAAATGGATATTTATTTGAGTTCTTTTGTTGAAAATGTAATCAATGAATTAAATTTTAATGAATTAGAACATTTAAATACATTAGTTAATTTAGATGATGAGGACATAATTAAAGTTTCAAAAGGTCTTTTAAAATATAACTTAGATGAAAAAATAATTAGTTTATTAATAAATTTTAGGAAAAAATAATGGCGGAGAGACTGGGATTCGAACCCAGGAAAGAGTTGCCCCTTTGCCGGTTTTCAAGACCGGTGCTTTCAACCGCTCAGCCATCTCTCCTTTAGCAACGTTTTTATAAGTAAAATATTTAAATTCAACTAAAAAACATAGGATTTAATTAAAAGAATTGTGTAATAGTTAATTTTGTTTCCATATGAATAATAACAATTTCAATAAAGGATTATTTTTAACTACACTTGGTTCGTTCTGGTGGGGTTTTTTTTGGCGTTATATATTTCAAGTACATTTCATTTGTTGGACATATTGAAGTTGTTATTCATCGAAGTATTTGGACAACAATAACTTTATTGTTAACTACAATCTTTTTTTCAAAATGGAAAATCTTTTTTATCCTAATTAACAATAAAAAAAATTTAATTGTCCTTTTTTTTTCTGGAATTCTTATTTTTTCAAATTGGGCACTATGGATATATGCTGTATCAACTGATCAAATAATTGATGCTAGTTTTGGTTATTTTATAATGCCTATTATAAGTATTTTTTTAGGATATTTTTTTTTCAAAGAAAAAATAAGTAATAAAGCTAAATTTTCTATATTAATCGTTATAATTTCTGTTTTATATTTACTATTTATTGATTTTAGAAGCATTCCTTGGGTTGGTTTGGCAGTAGCTATACTTTGGAGTGTCTATAATTTAATAAAAAAAAAAATTAATGTTGATACTGATGTTGGCTTGTTTATAGAAAGTTTATTTATTTTTCCGTTTGTTCTTTTTTCTTTTTACATAATTACCAAAAATAATTTTAATGATTTTGATATATCAAATCCTTCCCTAATGCTAATTTTAATGCTTGCAGGACCAATGACAGTGATTCCATTATTTTTATATGTTAGAGGAGTTGAGCTATCTGGGCTTGGTCCAGCAGGCATGATATTTTATATCACGCCAACTTTACAATTTATATTAGGATATTTCATATTTAATGAACCATTGTATACTGAAAAGTTAGTAAGTTTCTTTTTAATATGGATTGCTGTATTTATTTATCTTAAGGATTTGTATGAAAAAAATTAATCTAATTATTTTTTTATATTTATTAATATTTAATTTCAAAGTATTAAAAGCTAATGATAGTTTTGAAGAGTGGAAAGTTGACTTTAAACTTTATGCTCAAAGTCAAGGTATAAGTATAATAACAATTAATAAACTTATAGATAAAAGTAAATTTTTACCGAATGTAATTAAGTATGATAGATTTCAGCCTGAATTTTATGAAGATACAAAAACTTATATCTCAAAAAGAACATCTAATAAAAAGTTAAAAGTTGGAAATAAAATTTATAAAAATAATATTGATAAAATTAACTCAATATCAACAAATTTTAATGTAGATCAAAACTTATTGTTATCATTAATGGGCATAGAAACAAACTTTGGAAATTATTTAGGAAAAATGGATATTATATCTTCATTAGCAACATTAAGTTTTGATAAAAGAAGAAGTGAATTCTTCACATCTGAACTAATTACATTATTAAAACTTGTTGATAACAAAATTATAGAACCTGATATTTTATTTGGTTCTTGGGCAGGTGCTTATGGAAATTTTCAATTTATGCCCTCTACAATTAAAAATTATGCCATTGATTATGATAATGATGGAAAAATTGATCTTAAAAATACAGATGATTCATTTGCTTCAGCTGCAAATTATTTAAATAAATTAGGATGGGTTAGTTCAGAGCCATGCTTTTATGAAGTTCAACTCAAAAAGAATATACCAGAAGATTACCTTAATATTTCAGCTAAAAAAATACATAGTATCAAAAAAGTAAGTTATCTAAAAAAATATATTTATGATTCTGATTATTTAAATAAATATAATAATTTAAATGCTTCAATAATAACTCCTGATGCAGAAATAGTTGAGAATCCTAATAAATTATATCCTGCTTTTATTATTTTTAAAAATTATAATCTTATTTTGAAATGGAATAGATCATTAAGATTTGCACTAGCTGTATGCACTTTAAAGGATAAATTTAAGAATGATTTATAAATATTTTTTTTTATTTACGTTTATTTTTTTTGTCTCTTGTGCGGATCAATCTAAAAAAATAAATTATTCTCAAAATTTTAAAAATTATTCAAATAAAGGATTTGCATTAATCTATGAGGAAAAACTATATAAAAAAAGATTTGTTAATAAAAAATTAGATAGTAGATCTCTTATAATATTTAATAACAATTTGATTAAAGAAACACCTGTTAGAGTTACGAACTTGATATCTGGAAAGTCTTTAGTAGCAAAAGTTGGGGTAAATGCAAAATATCCAATTTTTTACAATTCAGTAATTTCCAAGCGTATAGCGACTGATCTTGATTTAGATTTTAATCAGCCTTATGTTGAAATTAAAACTTTGTATCAAAACAATTCTTTTATTATTAATAAAGCAAAAACTTTTGATGAAGAAAAAAAAGTAGCTACTAAAGTTCCTATAGAAGGTATTTTAATTGAAAATATTAGTGCTGATAAAAATAAAGTTAAAAAAGTAAATACTAAGTCAAATTTTAAAGTTAGCTTTAAATATATCATAAAAATCGCTGATCTTTATTTTGAAAGTTCTGCGAAAATTTTAAAAAAAAGGCTTAATGAAGAATATAATATTAATGACATAAAAATAAAAAAAATCTCTAAAAATAGCTATAGAATATATAAAGGACCATTTAATAATTTGGATTCTATCAAAAGACAATATAATGATATTATTAGATTAAATTTTGAAAATATTGAAATATTAAAATTATGATAAAATTATTAACAACTTTACTATTTTTATCTTTTTTAGCAAGTTTTTCTAAAACCTATGCAAATTTTGATATCAAAGCAAGAACAGCTATACTTCAAGATTATCACTCAGGTAAGATCTTATATGAAAAAGATGCAGATCGAGTAATTTTTCCCGCTTCAATGACCAAAATAATGACAACTATTATTGCTTTTGATTTATTAAAAAAAGAAGAATTGAATTTAGATGATAAATTTATTATTTCTGAAAATGCATGGAGACTTTCTGAAGCTGGATATTCTTCAATGTTTATTATGGTTGGAGATGAGATATCTGTAGAAAATTTACTCAGAGGAATTATTGTTTCCTCAGGTAATGATGCTTGTATAGCTTTATCTGAAGGGATTGCAGGTTCAGAGGAGGAATTTGTTATTTTAATGAATGAAAAAGCTACAGAAATTGGAATGACTAATACAAATTTTTCAAATTCTTCTGGGATTAATTCTCCAGACAATACTTCAACAGTAAGAGACATTTTACTAATGTCAAATTATTTAATTAAAACATTTCCAAATTATTACAAATATTTTAAAGAAAAAGAATTTACATGGGATAGAACTGGTGGCGATCCTATAAAACAAGGTAATAGAAATCCTTTATTATATAAAAATATTGGGGCAGATGGTATTAAAACGGGCTACTTGGCGTATGAAAAATATTCTTTAGCTTCGTCGATTAAAAGAAATGAAAGAAGATTAATTGCTGTTGCAAGCGGTTTTAAATCTAAAAATGATAGATCTAAACAATCTTTAAAATTATTAACTTGGGGATTAACAAAATTTCAAACCATAAAAATAGCTGAAAAAAATAAAATATTTACAAGTTTAGATGTATGGCAAGGGAAAAAAAATAAAGTAGGCGTATATATTAATCAAGACATATATAAAACTATACCTAAAGCTAAAAAGAAATATTTAAAAGCTAAAGTTTCTTATAACGGCCCTGTTGCAGCTCCAATTAATAAAGATGAAATAATTGCCAAATTAAACATTTATTATAAAGATGAAAATATAGGAACCTATGAATTATTGTCTTATGACAGTATTAAAAGACAAAATATATTTTCTAGATTAATTAATTCAATAAATTTTTTAATATGGGGCGATGTATAAATATCCTGTCATCGTATTTGAGGGCATTGAAACCTCTGGAAAATCAACAAATCTTATAAGAGTTGCTAATTATCTAAAAAAAAAAAATAGAAACTTTATAAAGATTAGAGAGCCAGGTGGTTCAATTTATTCAGAAATTATAAGAAAATTAATTTTAAATAAATATAAATTAAGTTTCAAAACGGACTTAATGTTACTTATGGCGTCAAGATCTGAGAATTATGAAAAAATACTAAAAAAATACTATGGCAAAAAAATCATTGTTATAGACAGATTTATCGATTCAACTATAGCATATCAGCATTATGGAATGGGCATAGATATCAACTTAATTAATATATTAAATAATTTTATACTAAACAGATTTAAACCTTCTTTTACCTTTTTAAGTATAGTTAATAAGAAAAATATGAAATTTAGATTAGGCAACCGAAAATCGGTTAACAGATATGATAAATTTAATTTTTCTTTCTACGATAAAGTTCAAAAAGGTTTTGTTCGGTTGGCTAAAAATAAAAAAAAATATTTAATTATCAATAGTAATAATCTAAATATTAAAGAAAGTTCTGAAATAATAATAAATAAAGTTCAAAAATTAATTTAATTAATGAAAAATAAAAATAAACTTATAGGATTTGAAGATCAGTTTAAAAATTTCGTTAATCTCTATATAAATAATAAACTACCAAATAAAATTCTACTTACTGGTAACAAAGGTATAGGTAAGTTTTTATTTTCAAGTCATTATGTAAATTTTATACTTTCAGAAGACGAAAAATACAGTTATAATATTAAAGATTTCGAAATAGATAAACGTAATAAATCATACATCCTTTTTGAAAATAATATAAATCCTAATATTTTTGTAATTAAAAAAAAAAATGATAAAAAAAATATTGAAATTTCACAAATTAGAGAAATGATAAAGTTTCAAAATAGATCTTCATTTAATAATAAAAGTAAATTTGTAATCATTGATAATATTTCAGATTTGAATTTAAATTCATCAAATGCGCTTTTAAAATCTATTGAAGAACCTAATAATAATGTCTTCTTTATATTAACACATAATACAGGGTCACAAGTACAAGATACACTTCGATCGAGATGTATCGAGTTTAAAATGATGTTAAGTTCACTTAACCATAGGTTGGTATTAAACAATTATTTTTCGGAATTAACCTATGAAAATCTATCGTTAGATTTTGTAAATTACTATAGCAATCCATCATTTGACATTTCATTAATAAATTATTTAATTGAAAATTCTTTAGACTATAAATCAATTAAACTTGAAGAATTAATTTATTTTATTATAAAAAAAAAAGACTATGTAAAAAATATTTTTATTAAAGAAAATATAAATTTTATTATTGATTTATTCTTTTATAAACATATTAATTTAACAAATAATATTTCATACAAATTGAAAAAATATTTCAATTATAAGTTTAATGAAATAAATAAATATAATTTAGATATGGAGTCTTATTTTATTGAATTTCAAGAGAAATTATTAAGTGAATAAAAACTATTATATAACTACTCCTATTTATTATCCTTCTGCAAAACCTCATATGGGTCATGCATATTCAAGTATTATAGCAGATTTTTTTGCAAGATTTAAAAAAATGGATGATTTTAATGTTCATTTTTTAACAGGTACAGATGAACATGGTTTAAAAATTCAAAGATCTGCAGAAAAGCAAAATAAAGATCCAAAGTCTTTTTGTGATGAGATAAGTAAAATCTTTGAAGATTTAACTAATACACTAAACTTATCAAATACAGACTTTATAAGAACTACAGAAGATAGACATAAAGCTTCAGTTCAAAATTTATGGAAAGTTCTTGAAGATAATAAACAAATTTATTTATCTAAATATTCAGGTTGGTACTCAGTTTCAGATGAAGCTTTTTATAATGAAGATGAAGTAGAAGAAAAGGGCGGTATAAAAATAGCTAAAATCTCTGGATCTGTAGTTGAATGGGTTGAGGAAGAATCCTTTTTTTTCAAATTATCAAATTGGGAAAAACCATTATTAAAATTTTACGAAGATAATCCAAAATTTATATTGCCAGAATCTAGAAAAAATGAAGTTGTTAGTTTTGTTAAAAGTGGATTAAAAGATTTATCAGTTAGCAGAAAAACTTTTTCATGGGGAATTAAAGTTCCAACAGAAAAAAATCATGTTGTTTATGTCTGGCTGGATGCATTAACCAATTATTTAAGCTCATTAAAATACCCAGATCAAGATAATGAACTATATAATCGTTTTTGGCCAGCAACTTTACATATAATTGGAAAAGATATACTGAGATTTCACGCAATATATTGGCCTGCCTTTCTTTTGGCTGCTAATATTCAGCCTCCTAAAAGAGTTTATGGTCATGGATGGATTCTTTCTGGTGATGAAAAAATGTCAAAATCAAAAGGTAACATATTAGATCCTTTGGAAATTATTAATATATATGGCTTAGATCCGTTGAGATATTATCTTTTAAAAGAAGTGTCATTTGGTAATGATGGAAATATTTCAGAAGAAAAATTAGAAAATTGTATTAATAGCGATTTAGCAAATAACTATGGCAATTTATGTCAAAGAGTTTTTTCTTTTACTGAAAAAAACTGTTCATCCAGTATACCCGGTCATCAATATAATGAAGATGATTTAAATATTTTAAATTCAATGACTAATTCAGAAAAAATTAGAACTTTCATTGATAATCAAGATATTAATCAATATATGAATTTTATAGTAGATAGACTCTTTGCTTCAAATAAATATTTTAACGATCAGGAACCGTGGAAAAAAAAAGATGATAATTTAAGACTTTCATCAATAGTTTATACATCTCTTGAACTAATAAGAAAAATTACTATTCTTTTGCACCCAGTAATGCCACAAACAACAATTAAAGTTTTAAATACTTTTAATGTTCAAGAACAAAATATTCAATTCTCTTCCATAGAAAATAATGAATTTCTAACTAAAGGAAATACAATTAACAAATTAGATATACTTTTTAAAAAAATAGAGAAAAATAATGATTGATTCACATTGTCATCTTGATCATGAGCCATTATTCAGCAACCTCCCACAGGTAATACAAAGATCAAAAGATATTGGAATAGAAAAATTACTAACAATTTCAACATCATTTGAAAGTTTTTCAAAAGTTAAGGAATTAATAAAAAAAGATGAAATTATATATGGTACTATTGGTATACACCCACATGAAAGCGGTTCAAACATTATTAAATCCCATGAAATAATAAAAAACCTTAAAGAAAATTCAAAAATTATAGGTATAGGTGAAACAGGACTTGATTTTTATTATAATAATAGTGATAGAGAAAAGCAAATAACTAGCTTTAAAGAACATATTGATGCATCAATTAAAGCAGAAGTTCCCTTGATAGTGCATTCTAGAAATGCGGAACATGAAACATTTAAAATTTTAAATGAATTTAAGAATAATAATCTTAAAATTCTAATGCATTGCTTTACTGGATCTAAAGAATTTTCAAAAAAGCTTTTAACTTTAAATTCATATTTTTCAGCTAGCGGTATTATTACTTTTAAAAACTCTGTTGATCTTCAAGATACTTTTAAGACACTTCCGCTGGATAGAATTTTGATCGAAACTGATAGTCCATTTCTTGCACCAGTACCAAATAGGGGGAAAAAAAATGAACCATCTTTCATTAAATTTACAGCAGCAAAATTAGCAGAAATTAAAAAAATTTCTGAATCTGAACTTGTTAAAATAACTACAAGAAACTTTAATAAACTTTTTTTTAAATAAAAATTTATGAATTTTATTAT
The DNA here is from genome assembly GCA_902580135.1 of uncultured Pelagibacteraceae bacterium. Lineage (GTDB taxonomy): Bacteria > Pseudomonadota > Alphaproteobacteria > Pelagibacterales > Pelagibacteraceae > Pelagibacter. Next base: position 27,176 of record CACHJL010000011.1, read on the forward strand.
TCTTGGATGTGGAAGTTCAATGGGTGTTCCTAGACCAGATGGTTTTTTTTGGTAATTGTGACCCAAAAAATAAAAAAAATTATAGAACAAGGTGCTCAGCTTTAATTAAAACTTCAAGTGAAAATATATTAATTGATACATCTCCTGATTTACGTCAGCAATTGTTAAGACATAAAATTAAAAAAATTAACAAAGTATTATATTCACATATGCACGGTGATCAAACGCATGGAATAAATGATTTAAGATCATTTTATATAAATAGTAGAAAACAAATAAATGTATATGCAGATAAATTTACTTCAAAATATTTAAAACATAACTTTTCTTATATTTTTAATAATTTCTCAAAAGAATATCCCGCAACATTAAAATTAAATAAATTACAAAAAAATTTTTTTATAAAAAATAATAACAAAAAAATAAAAATAAAATCTATTGAAGTTGAGCATGGTAAAGTAAAATCTAACTGTTTTATCATCAATCAAAAACTTGCTTATATAAGTGATGTTAGTAAAATTTATAATAAAGATTACAAATATTTTAAAAATTTAAAATATTTAGTAGTTGATTGCTTATGGTACAATTTTCATCCTTCGCATTTTAATGTAGATACATCATTATCAATCATTAAAAAATTTAAACCAAAAAAAGCTATTTTAACTAATTTATCTCCAGTTTTAGATTATAAGGTCCTAAAAAAACTTTTACCTAAAAATGTATATCCTGCTCATGATGGTCTTACATTAGTATTATAAAATATTTTCTATTTTATTTATTATTTTTTTTGACATTGGTTTGGTGAAGGATGCAAATGTGTCTTCAACTTTACCTTGTTTATTTATTAAAATTTTATGAAAATTCCATTTAGGTATTGCAGAATTGCCATGATTATATTTTGCCCATTTAAATAATTCGTGTGCATTTTCTCCTTTTACATCTGTAACTGTTGATAATGGAAAGTTAATATTAAAATTTACTTCACAAAATTTTTTAATCTCTGAGTTTACCTTCTTTTCTTGATTAAACGAGTTTGATGGTACTCCTAGAACAATTAAACCTTTTGATTTATATAAATCCCACAATTTTTGTAATTCATCATATTGTTTTGTGAAACCACAATAACTTGCTGTATTAACAATTAAAACTACTTTATTTTTATATTCATTAAAATCAATTATTTCACCAGTGATACTTTCAATTTTAAAATCAAAAAAAACTTTGTCGTAATTTGCCGTAGCCACATTTTTAAAAAATAACATAAATACTGATAAACAGATTATTATAAACTTTTTCATTTATTAAAATTATTTATTTGGTGTAAGTAATATCAAAAAATAACCAAATAAAGTGGACAATAATGACCCCGTCAACACACCAATTTTTACACCATCCATATATTGCATATTTTCAGCGAAAGCTAAATTTCCGACAAATAGACTCATTGTAAAACCAATACCAGTTAAAATTCCAACTCCATAAAAATTAAACCAATTAGAGTTGTTTGGCATCTGCGCAATCTTTAGTTTTATCGATATATAAGAAAAGACAAAAACTCCTAACTGTTTACCTACGAATAATCCTAGTAAAATTCCTAATGGCACTTTATTTAGTAAAGTCGAAAAAGATAGTCCTTCTAATGATACACCAGCATTAGCAAAAGCAAACAATGGCATTATACCAAATGCAACGTAAGGACTAATTGAATGTTCAACTTTAATTAATAAAGAAAAATCTTTTTCTTTGCTCCTGTGAGGTATTGTCATTGCAAGTAAAACGCCAGCAATTGTTGCATGTATGCCTGAGTTATGAGTAAAATCCCAAAGAAAAATACCCACAATTAGATAAGGTAAGAATTTTTTTATTTTAAATTTGTTTATAACTAATAAAATAATAAATGCTAGCAGCATTAAACTTAAATATTTAACACTCAAATCTCCGGAGTAGAAGACTGCAATAATTAATATTGCTCCCAAATCATCTATGATTGCTAGTGCTGTTAAAAAAACTTTCAAAGATAATGGAACTCTTTTTCCCAACAACGATAGGACACCTAAAGAAAAAGCAATATCTGTAGCCGAGGGAATGGCCCACCCATTTAAAGTTTCAGTATCACCAAAATTTATATATACATATATAAGTGCTGGCACTACCATGCCTCCTACGGCAGCTATAATAGGAAGTAACGCTTGTTTTATATTTGAAAGTTCACCTTGCAAAAATTCTCTTTTAATTTCTAATGTTACGAAGAAGAAAAATATTGCCATTAAAGCATCATTTATCCAATGTAAGACTGAAAGCTTTAATCCAAATTCATTAATTCCTATAAACAAATATTTATCCAATGATGAAAAATAAAAATTTGATAAATTTGAGTTACTTATGAACAGTGCTATAATAGCAGCAAATAGCAAAACTAATCCACTTGATGCCTCTAATTTAAAAAACCATTTAAATGGTTTTGTAATATTTTTTATCATTTTAATTCAAAAAATCTTTTAAAAATAATTTCAAGTCAATTAAAGTTTCATACAAACTATCTAGAATTGGTATAATTCCAGGTAATACTGTAGACAAAGTATTTTTGAATGTATCTATTAAAATAATTATAGCTATAAAAGTTATTATAATGATTATGATATTATCAAGAATTTTTTTATTATTTTTATGTCTTAATTTTTTAACTTTTGGTTCTTTTGGTTTAATCTCTACAGATTTGCTTTTTTCATTAGTGGTATTTTCAATTTTCCTTGATTTAGGAATTTCTTTATTTTCTTTTTTAATTATTAAGTTTTGTGAAGTATTATTTTCTTTCTCATATTGAACGTTTTCTTCTACACTGGCAATTACTTCATTAATATTATCTTCTTTGATTATATCTATTTCATCTTTAGAAGGTGGGGTATAATGCCAAATTTTACTACAACTACCGCACTTCAATAATCTTCCTTCTTCAGGAATTAAGTTGCTATTCACATTAAATTTTTTTTTTCCACATTCGCAATTAATGATCATAAGCCTTTTTATATAGTATAAATGTTAAAATATCCTTTTAAAATGTGTTTTTATACTTTGAATTTTTTTTTATCTACTGTATTAGTACACAAATCGGGGCGTAGCGCAGCCTGGTAGCGCATCTGGTTTGGGACCAGAGGGTCGCAGGTTCAAATCCTGCCGCCCCGACCATAAATTATGAAAAAAGCAAAAATTTATAAACCCTCCAAAACTGCTATGCAGTCTGGTACAAGCAAGTTTGACAAATGGATTATCGAATTTATTGTTGATAAACCTGGAATTAATCCTTTGATGGGCTGGGAAAGTTCAACTGATACTTATGGAGAACTATCTTTAGAATTTAAAAGCAAACAATTAGCGATAAATTATGCCAAAAAAAATAGAATTAATTTTGAAATTATTGAACCTAATATAAAAAAAATAAATAAAAAATCATATGCAGATAATTTTACTAAATAAAAAGAATGTTTAAATTTTTTACTAATAAAAAATGGTTTTTGTGGAGTATTTTTGGATCAATATTTATTCTAATATCTACTTGGTATCAAGTTCAACTTGATGTCAAAATTAATGAGTGGTTTGGTGAGTTTTATGACACTTTACAAAAAGCTTTAACAACACCAAATTCTGTTAGTGAAAAAGAATTTATTGGATATCTTTTTACATTCGCAAAAATTGCAGCTTTGTGGATATTGATTGCAGTATTTACTGGTTTTTTTACAAGTCATTGGGTTTTTAGATGGAGAACTGCTATGGCTGATTATTATCATGAACAATGGTTAAAAGCTAGACTGACCGAAGGTGCTTCCCAAAGAGTTCAGGAAGATACATTAAAATTTGCAAGAATAATGGAAGGTCTGGGAACAGGACTATTGGATAGTATTATGACATTAATAGCATTTACACCTATTTTGTGGGGTCTCTCTAAACAAATTGATGTCTTGCCTTGGATAGGACAGGTTGATCATGCTTTGGTTTGGGTTGCTATAATTTCAGCTTTAGGAGGCACTATACTTTTAGCTGCTGTTGGAATCAAGTTACCTGGAATAGAATATGATATACAAAAAGAAGAAGCTGGATATAGAAAAGAATTAGTTCATGGTGAAGATGATCCAATAAGAGCTGCACCTCCTACTATTGGTCAATTATATAATAGAGTTAGAGGAATACACTATAAGTCTTATTTTCATTATTTATATTTTAACACTGTTAAATGGAGTTATTTTCAAGGAATGGTAATAGTCCCTTATTTAGCTTTAGCACCAACTATTGTTTCTGGCGCTATAACACTTGGTTTTGTTCAACAAATAACAAGAGCATTCGGTAGGGTAGAGGGATCTTTACAATATTTAGTTAAAAGTTGGTCCACAATTGTTGAGTTAATTTCTGTTTGGAAAAGACTTAGAGAATTTGAATATAAACTCAATTCTATTAAAAATGATTCTACTGTAATTAATAGTGACTCTAGATAAAAATTTAATTAATAAATTTGTTAACATTACTTCAAGTGCAGCTATAGCATGTTTTAAATACATTGGTAAAGGTGATAAGTTAATCGCTGATAAAGCAGCAACTGACTCTATGAGAAATAATTTAAATAAATTAAATATTAATGGAAAAGTAGTGATAGGTGAAGGAGAGCTAGATGAAGCGCCTATGCTTTATATAGGAGAACAACTCGGAACAGGAAATGGACCTTCTTTAGACATTGCTGTGGATCCTTTGGAAGGTACAAATTTTGCAGCAAGAAATTTACCAGGTGCATTATCGGTTTTGGCAATATCTTCAAAGGGTAATATATTTAATGCCCCAGAAACATATATGGAAAAAATAGCAGTTGGTAAAGACGTTCCGTTTGATGCTGTAGACCTAGATTTTTCTGTTGAAAAAAATATTAAAAACATAGCTGAATGTAAAAATAAAAATATTAATAATATTGGAGTCTGCTTGCTTAATAGACCAAGACATAAAGAAATTATCAAAAAATTAAAAAAATTAAATGTTAAATTAAAACTAATTACTGATGGAGATGTTTCCGGTGCTTTATTAGTAACTGATAACAAGTATAAAGTTGATATGTTTCTTGGTATTGGAGGGGGGCCCGAAGGAGTTTTGGCTGCCTCAGCTTTAGACGCTTATGGCTGTAAATTTCAAGGAAGATTTTTATTTAAAACAGATGATGATATAAGAAGAGCAAAAAAAATGGGTATTATTGATTTAAATAAAAAATATGAACTAAATGAAATTATAAAAGGTGATTCAATATTTTGTGCTACCGGTATAACCTCTGGCGACCTTGTTAATGGAGTAAAGACTAATAATGGAAAATATATTACAGAGACGTTAATAACGCACAAAAATTCTTCAATCAATATTGTGAAAAAAGAGGTACCTATTACTTGATTAATTAAAGTAATTACAATAAAAGAAATTGCCTCGGTCCCTTCGTCTATCGGTTAGGACACATGGTTTTCATCCATGAAAGAGGGGTTCGATTCCCCTAGGGACCGCCATTAAAATGTATTACGTTTATCTAATAATATCAAAATACAATAAAAGAACAATTTCCTATGTAGGTTATACAAATAATTTACTAAAAAGACTGCAACTACATAATAGTTCAAAAGGTGCAAAATTTACAAAAGGCAAAAAATGGAAATTAATTTACTTTAAAAGATATGATACAAAAAGCCTAGCAATGAAAGAAGAATATAAATTAAAAAAAAATTATAAAAAAAGAAACATTTTAAAAAAAGGTAATTAAATTGAAAATATCAATATTACTTCCATTTAAAGAAAACTTTTCGCCCAACTACGCTGGAGCTGTTTCTTTATTTGTAAAAGATACATTAAACATTAGTAAATATAAAAATGATACTATAGTTTTTGGTAGTACAGATTTTAAAAAAAAATTCAATTTAAATTATAAAAACTTAAGAATTCCAAAAAAATTATTTCAAAGTCAAAATAAAAATTATGTAAAAAATTTTATACAACAAGAAAAAAAACGTCGCTCAGATTTAATTGAATTACATAATCGACCTATATATTTATCTTTTTTATTAAAATCTTTAGATAAAAGAACATTTATTCTTTATTTCCACAATGATCCTCTATCTATGACTGGATCAAGATCTATATTAGAAAGAAAATTTCTTTTAAAGAATTGTTACAAAATTATTTTCAACAGTTATTGGTCAAAAAAACGTTTTTTAGAAGGCATGAGCAATGATATAATAAATAGCGATAAACTAATCGTAATACATCAATCTGCTAAAAAAGTTAAAGTTAATATACAAAAAAAGAAAAATTTAATTACATTTGTTGGTAAGTTGAACTCCTCAAAAGGTTATGATTTATTTGGAAAATCAATAATTAAAATATTAAATAAATATACTAAATGGAAAGCAATTGTTGTTGGTGACGAACCTCGCGATAAGTTAGATTTTAAACATAAAAATTTATTTAAACTAGGCTTTAAAAAGCATGATGAAGTTTTAAAAATTTATAAAGAGGCAAGTATATCTGTAGTTTGTTCTAGATGGGATGAACCTTTTGGTAGAGCAAGTTTAGAGGCTGCATCGAATGGATGCGCAGTTATAATAAGTAACAGAGGGGGTTTGCCTGAAACTATAACCAATGGGCTTATTTTAAAAAGTTTAAGTATAAATCATCTTTATAAAGATATTGAGTCTTTAATTTTAGATAAGAGATATAGAATTAAATTACAAGAATTATCGTTCAAAAATTTTTATTTAACGCATGAATTTATAAGTAGAAAAATAGACAAGCTTAGAGACTCAAATAATAAATTTTTAAAAAAAATATCAATTTTAAAAAAAAATCACAATTTTAAAATTCTCCATGTAACTAACTTTAATGAAAGACATAATGGTAGACTTTTTTTTAATACAGGAAGAAGATTGAATAATGGATTTATTAGACTGGGGCATAGAGTTCTAGAATTGAGTGATAGAGATATTTTAAAACACTATAGATCATATAAAGATATAACAGGTTCAAAATCTTTAAATGAAAAGTTAAGGATCAATTGTTACAATTTTAAACCAGATATAATTGTTTTAGGGCATGCTGACTTAGTTTCAAATGATACGTTGAGTGAAATTAAAGATAATTATCCAAATATAAAAATTATTCAGTGGTTTTTAGATCCTTTAAATATAAATGGACCCGATTTTACGAAAAATAAGGGGAGAATTTTACACAAAACATCAATGATTGACGCAAATTTTTTGACGACCAGTCCAGATGTTTTGAAGTTTTTACCAAAAAATTTAGAAAATTATTTTATACCAAATCCATCTGACGCTTCATTTGAAATTCTTAAAAATTACGAAAATAAATGTACAAATGATGTTTTTTTTGCTCTTAGCCACGGTGTTCATAGAGGAAACTTAAGACTAGCCACTAATGATAAAAGAGAAAATTTTATAAATAAATTAATCAATAAATCAAAAAACATAAAATTTGATTTTTATGGATTTAACAATATCCAGCCTATTTGGGCAGATTTATTTTTTAAAACAATTTCTAATTCAAAAATGGGTCTTAATTTAAGTAGAGGATCTCCAATAAAATACTATAGCAGCGATAGACTTACTCAAGTTATAGGAAATGGACTTGTAACACTTATTGATGAAAAAGTTGGATATCAAGACTTCTTTAATAATAATGAAATGGTTTTTTATAAAAATGTAGATGATTTATCCGAA
>CACHJL010000012.1 GCA_902580135.1 uncultured Pelagibacteraceae bacterium
TGCTAAATATTTTCTTCCTTTTTCAAATGTAGGATAAGCATTACCAATTGCACAATTATTTCCAATATCACTTGAAATAATTACATCATCAGGCATACCAGCTTGAATAGCTCTCCAAGCCTGTCTTGGTGACATTCTATCTTTATCTCTTTCTCTTGCCTCTTTATTCCAAACTGTTCCTGGATCATCATCTTCATGATCAAGACTTGTTAAAGTTTGCAACCAAGATGATTTTGTTTGATGTATAAGATTCTTTCTATCTTCTCTTCCGCTGTCACCTGCTGTAGATGAAAGTTTTTCTAATATTTGTTGTGAAACCATTTTTGCATCTCCACAAATACCCACTGTAACTTTTTTAGTTAATCCAATTCTGTCTGGATTCATGTCGACTTGTATTATAGTTGCATTTTTTGGCCAATAATCAATTCCATAACCAGGTAATGTTGAAAAGGGATTTAATCTTGTTCCTAAAGCTAAAACCACATCAGCTTTAGATATTAATTCCATAGCAGCTTTTGATCCATTATAACCAAGAGGTCCTACAGCTAAAGGATGACTTCCAGGAAAACTATCATTATGCTGATAACCACTACATACTGGTGCATCCAATTTTTCTGCAAGTTTTTTACAGTCTTCTATTGCGTTACCAATAACAACTCCTGCACCTGATAAAATTACAGGAAACTTTGCATCTGATAAAATTTTTGCAGCTTGATCAATAGCTGTTTTTCCTCCACCTTGCCTTTCAAATCTTACAATTGGTGGTAATTCTATGTCTATAACTTGAGTCCAATAATCTCTTGGAACATTTATTTGAGCTGGAGCAGACCCTCTAATTGCTTTTTCTATAACTCTATTCAAAACTTCAGCCATTCTTGAAGGGTCTCTAACTTCTTCTTGATAACAAACCATGTCTTTAAACAAATTCATTTGCTCTACTTCCTGAAAGCCACCTTGGCCCATTGTTTTATTTGCTGCTTGAGGTGTTACCAAAAGTAAAGGAGTATGATTCCAATACGCAGTTTTAATGGGGGTTACTAAACCTGTTATACCAGGTCCATTTTGAGCAATTACCATTGACATTTTTCCGGTAGCTCTTGTATATCCATCAGCAATTAATCCACCATTAGTTTCATGAGCAACATCCCAAAAAGTAATTCCCGCTTTAGGAAATAAATCTGAAATTGGCATAAATGCAGACCCTATAATTCCAAAAGCATGTTCTATGCCATGCATTTGCAGAACTTTTATAAAAGCTTCTTCAGTTGTCATTTTTGTCATAACAAGACCTTAATAAATTGTATTTTTTTAATTGTCAAAGTGGACAATTCATATATAAATTGTTCGAAATTTCAAACAAAGAAATCGTCACAATGGCTAACACTGACATTATAATTCACGATGAAAAAGACAACGTAGGTGTCGTAGTTATTGAAAAAATTATACCAAATCAAGATTGTAACTGTTGGGTTATGGAAAATGATAGTTCTGTACAAATTCAATCAAAAAACGAAATCCCGCTAGGTCACAAAATAGCAATGATTGACTTTAAAGAAGGTGATACAATTATCAAATATGGCCACGATATTGGTAAAGTGGTTAAATCAATCAAAAAAGGTGAGCATGTTCATGTTCATAACGTAAAAACTAAGAAGTGGTAAATTTATGGAAATTCCAAAAAGTTTTTTAGGATATAAAAGAGAAAATAAAAGAGTTGGAACTAGAAATCATGTTGTTATTTTGCCTGTTGACGATATCTCAAATGCATGTGCAGAAGCGGTTGCAAATAATATTAAAGGTACTTTCGCAATACCACATGCTTATGGAAGACTCCAATTTGGTGCTGATTTAGAATTATTTTTTGACACTATGATTGGGACAGGAAAAAATCCAAACGTAGCTGCATGCGTTGTAATTGGTATAGAACCAAAGTGGACTAAAAAAATTGTTGATGCAATAGCAACTACAGGTAAACCTGTTGACGGATTTAGCATAGAAGGATCTGGTGACATTGAAACTATAATGAAAGCTTCTAGAAAAGCTCAAGAATTTTCGCAATGGGCCTCGGAAAAACAAAGAGAAGAGTGTCCTCTAAGTGATTTATGGATATCCGTTAAATGTGGAGAATCTGACACTACATCAGGTATGGCCGCTAATCCTGCGGTTGGTAATTTAATGGACAAATTAGAACCTTTAGGAGTTCATCTTTGTTTTGGAGAAACTTCGGAGTTAACAGGAGCTGAAAAAGTGTGTGCTGCTAGAGGAGCTACTTCAGAAGCTTCTGATAAATTTATAAAAACATGGAATGATTATAACGATTTTATACTCAAAGAAGCCACTAATGACCTTTCAGAAAGCCAGCCAACAGCTGGTAATATTGCAGGTGGGCTCACAACAATTGAAGAAAAAGCTTTTGGAAATTTTCAAAAAATTGGATCACGAACATTTATAGACGTATTAACCCCAGCTGAGGAACCCAAAAAAGGACCTGGTCTATATTTTATGGACACCTCGTCTGCTGCAGGAGAATGTTTAACTTTGCAGGCAGCTGCAGGTTTTAATATTCATTTATTTCCAACTGGACAAGGTAATATAATTGGAAATGCAATCGAACCTGTTGTTAAATTGACAGGTAATCCTAGTACTGCAGTTAAAATGAAAGAACATATTGATTTAGATGTTTCAAAAATTCTAAAACGAGAAATGAATATGGATCAAGCAGGTGATGAATTAATCAAGACTACTATTAGAGCTGCTAGTGGGCGTTTAACATGCGCTGAAGTTCTTGGTCATAAAGAATTTATTATGACAAAACTATTTAGAAGTGCTTAAGATTTTTTAATAGCTTGCTTATATTTTCTTCTTGTATCTGAAATAAATTTTCTAATTATTGCCGCTCCTACTCCAAGTACGAGTGCTAAACCAATTGAAAATATACCATAGAGAACGGGAACGTTTATTGAAATGTCTTTAATAAATTTTGCAAATACACTTAGTGATTGTGTTCCATTAGAGTCTGAAACTATTCTAACTGTCTTTTCAGCAAAAAATGCATCATAAGCAATTGCAATACCGACTAATAATAATAATATTGCTAGGATAGTTTTAAATTGTGAACTATCAAATCTTTCTCCAATTTTTTGTCCTACCTGTACCCCTAATATAGAACCAAGTATTAAAACCATAACTAACATAAGGTCTATTGATCCATAATAAAAAGCGTGAAGAACTGTAACTATAGCGCTTACAAAAATTGTAACGAACAGAGATGTGCCAGGAACTAATTTAGTTGGCATACCTATAATATAAATCATTGCAGGAACTAAAATAAAAGCACCTCCTATACCCATTATTGCAGCAAGGTATCCAACTAAAAGACCAATAATAATCGGTGTAAAAATACTTTCGTATAATTTAGATTTTTTAAATCTCATTCTAAATGGAAGGCCGTGTATCCAATAATGTGAATGAAGTTTTTTCCTTACTATCACTTTTCTTCTAGCTCTATCTATTTCGCTTATCCCTTGTATTAACATTATTGTACCAATAATTGCCAAAATATACATATAGGCTAACGAAATAACGATATTGATTTTTCCAATATCTTTAAAATAAGAAAATGTAATTATACCTAAAATTGTACCAATGGTTCCTCCGACTACAATCATTATTCCCATTTTATAGTCTAAGGTTCCTTTTAAATAGTGTGTAGTAGAACCTGATACTGAGGTTCCTAAAATATTATTAGCTTCATTTGCTACAGCATAAGAAGGTGGAATACCTAAAAAGATTAAGAATGGTGTCATTAAAAATCCTCCGCCTACTCCAAACAAACCTGATAGAACTCCAACTATTAAACTTAGAATAAATATTAATGGAAGGTTTACATAAACTTCAGCTATTGGAAGAAAATACTCCATATATCTTAACTATTCTTCAAAAATATTAATGTCAACTAATTGGTTATATATTAGTAAATGTTCCAAATAAGATAATTAACCAATAAGTAGCTAAACCAAAATAGATTGCTGTTTTAGTATTAACAAATGAATTAAAATTTTGAATGTTCTTAACAATTGATTTTATATTTTTTTGAAAATTGTTAAGCATACACGCCAAGTACACCCAGATTATAAATTTTGCAAGAATTTTCTTAATAAATTTAAAAAAAAATTAAAAGATTGTAGCTCCAAAAACTTTAATTAAATCTCCTTCATCTCCTAAAACGAGTCGTCCTAAGAACTCTCCTGGTATTTTGGTACTTGTCTGTTTATAAACTACAGTAACATACAGGCCTCTTCTAATGCAGCCTAAAGCCTTACATCCTTCTGATAAGGTTGATATAAGTTCATTGTTGGCCCATTGTTTGCCAAGCTCAACTTCATTAGCTCCATAAAGCATCTGGGAAGACAAATCTTTAGTAAAGCCACCATAGTCTTTTATATTTGATGATTTTACTAAATTAGCCCAAATTGGTTCGGCAATTTCGATTATTTCTTCGTCGGACTTTTCTATGATACTCATTAATTAGATATTATATCTTAAGAAGCTTCTTTTTTCTCTTTTTCATCTACCATGTGATAAACAGGAACTTTTTCTAAGGTAAATTTGCCAGTTTTAGGATCTCTTCTTGATACTGTTAAACAATGCCAATTTTCATCATCTAATTTTATATGATCCCCTCTGTAATAATATCCTGGCCAACGTGTTTCTTCACGGAACATCGTATGTTCTGTCACGCACTGTGAAGTAAGAGCTCGATGTTTTAATTCCCAAGCTCGCATTAGCTGATGGTAGTCTTCAGCACCAACATTTTCCAAATCTTCTTGTAGCCATTCTAATAACTCTAGCCCTTTTTTAAGCATATTAGAATTAGTCATGTAGTTAGTAGCAATACCCCCTACATATTCATCCATAATTCTTTGAAGTCTTTGAAGACCTTGAATTGGAGAAATATAACTTGGAGATACTGTTCCTCCAGTAATTTCGTTTCTACCAACAGTATAATTTTCTAATGGTTTAAATATAATTTCTTTAAAATCGTCACATTGTTTATCGCTTACTTTTATATCTGTGGCTTTTTTATCTTCAATATATTTAACGGCTGCTTTTGCAGCTAATCTTCCTTCTGTAAATGATCCTGATGAGAATTTATGGGCACTTCCACCAACTGTATCTCCAGCACCAAAAAGACCTTCTACTGTCAGCATTCTATTATATCCCCAAAAATATTCTGGAGGTGAAAGATCTTCAGGGCCGCTAACCCAAGCTCCTGAACAAGTAGCGTGGGAACCCATAACATAAGGTTCTGAAGTAGTTAGTTCAGGATTAGTATATTTTGGATCAATATTTTGGGATGCCCATACAACCGCCTGTCCAACTGTCATTCCAAGAAAGTTTTCCCATCCTACTGTCTCTAAGTGTGGATCTTGAAATGCCTCTGTTGTAACCATATGAATTGGTCCACCACCAGCCATTGTTTCTTGGATAAAGGCATGATTTCTCAAACAAGTTGGTGTTGGGTGATGATCAATATATTCACCAACCATCTTTTTTGTATGGTCATACCATTTTTTTTCGTAATTCTCTCCGTTGGCATTTTGGGTATAAGTTTTTAAATGCAAAAAGTATGCTCCAACAGGACCATATCCATCTTTAAATCTACATAAAACTATTCTGTTTTCCATTTGAGTCATTTTAGCACCAACAGCAATTGGTAATGCGTAAGCTGAACCATTGCTCCAAGGTGCATACCAAGTTCTACCCATTCCTTCACCAACAGCTCTTGGTTTAAAGATGTGAGAAGCACCACCTGCAGCAACTATCACTGTTTTTGCTCTAAATACATGATAGTCCCCTGTTCTCATATTAAATCCTACTGCTCCACCAACTCTATTCTCTTTTGTTTCATCCATAAGCAGATGGGTGATCATAATTCTATTATAAATTTTATCAGCAGATTTTTTCGCAGCTTCAGCAACAATTGGTTTGTAACTTTCGCCATGTATCATTATTTGCCATTTACCCTCTCTTAAATAACGACCAGTTTTTTCATTTTTCATCATAGGCAAACCCCATTCATCAAACATATGAACTGTTGAGTCAACATGACGAGCCATGTCATAACCAAGGTCTTCTCTAACCATACCCATTAAATCATTACGAGCATATCTCACATGATCCTCAGGTTGATTTTCATCCCATTGCATACCCATATAACAGTTAATTGCATAAAGACCCTGAGCTACCGCTCCACTTCTATCAATATTTGCTTTTTCAACACATATAATTTTTAAATCTCTGCCCCAATGTCTAGCCTCAAAAGCTGCTCCAGTCCCAGCCATGCCTCCACCAACAACTAAAATATCACAATTTTCTAATACTGTTTTTCTAGCCATTAATAATAAACTCCTTTTTTGAAAATACTTTTTTCTACTTTAGGTAATTCTTTATTAGTATTTAAACCTTCTGGTTCAGAATATAAAATTTGAGAATTTATTTCTCCTTGATTTGGTTTGTCACCATCTGCTAGCTTAGGAATAAATTTTCCCCAAGGTTTTGTAGTTATTGGAGATACAAAATCTTTTTCTGTTCCATTTCTAAATTTTATTTTCCAAGAAATTGTTCCTTTTTCTTCTTCTCTACGAACTCTTACGCTATGCCCCATTGGTGCAAAATCAGCATAGCCTCTTACATCAATTGCATGATTAGGACATGCTTTTACACATGAATAACATTCCCAACAAAAATTAGGTTCAATATTTTTTGCTCTTCTTATTGTTTCATCAATGTGCATGATATCTGATGGGCAAATATCGACGCAATGTCCACATCCATCGCAACGAGTCATATAAACAAAAGTTGACATATTTAATTTTCCTTTATCATATTAATAATGTTTTGGCTCTTCTCTTTTTATGCCGAGACCAAATTGCTCAGGTGCATCAGCTGGTGGTGGTAAATTATCTCTTGAACCATCGGCTTCCGCTAAATTTTTTTGAATTGCTGCTCCAGGTTTATAGAACATATGTGCAAATTTCGACCAATATACTCCTCCAAAAAGTGCAAGGTTTGATACAATAAATAAAACTAAAAATACTTTATCGTCCCATCTGTCATTTAAATTTAATGACTGTAAATAAGACCAAATTAATCCGAATAAAGAAGTGGCAACAAGAGCAAGAACAAATAAATCTGCTTTAATAATTCTGTACCATGGTTGAGCCTCTGAATAAACATCTACTCTTAAGAAAAACCAAAACCACGACCCACCTATAATTGTCATTAAAGCACCAGCATGCCAAATAATTGGCCATGCTATTGGGGTTACTGAAGTTGATTTTGAATAACAAAAAATCATAATTACAGAACCAGCCCAAAATAATATAGTTCCATACATTCCTAAAAGATGAGCTGCTCTTCTTTTTCCTGCACCTAACTCTGAGGTAGTCGCGATATCACTAACAATTGTTTTTGAAATTACAGATATTTTCTCAGATGAGCTTAATGTTTTTTTAGCTGACAGTTTTGCTTTTTTTGCATTTTCAAAAAAATATTTAACATTTTTTTTGTGAATTATGTCTAGAAGAGTTCCTACAATTACAAGTAAAGCCATTAGAATTACAAACGCCTGCATTAATATAACAGGCACTGTCTCCGATAATAATAAAAACGGATTTATTAAAAACACAGTTAATTATCTCCTTTTAGATCTAGGTTTTTTAGTACATTCATATTGATAGATCAACCGCGTTATATTGACATTTATACCTATAGTAAGCCAAATTTATTTAGGTTTTCTTGTATAATGTTGTTTTGAAGGGATAACTGCTCTAACACCACCTTGGGGATTATCAACATCTCTCTGTCTTCTTGGAATCAGGTGAATGTGACAATGATTAATTGATTGTCCTGCTACTTTTCCATTATTTGAACCTAGATTAAAACCTTTAATAGTTCGATCCTCTTGCTCTAGTTTGTTTTTGCTTAACTTGATAACTTCATTGCAAGCTAAAATTTCATCATTTGATAGATCAAAATAATTTTTTACATGTCTTTTAGGAATAATTAATAAATGATATTTTGATACAGGATAAGAATCAAAAGTTGCAAAAGCTAAATTATTTTCAATTATATATTCTTCTTTATTAGTATTACAAAATAAACAAGGGTTATTTGGATCCATCATAATGACTTACTAACATAACTTTGTATTTTTATTTCTTTATCGTAAAGAAAAGAAAGTTTTTTAAAGATATTATTTTTTTTTCTTTTCCACCCAATTTTTTTTATATTCTTAACTTGAACAACTCCTTTACCAGAGCCAACTAAAATAATTTCGTCAAATTTATTTAATTGTTTTAAATAAATATCTTTTTTTATAATTTTTATTTTTTTTTCAAAAAATTTTAAATTTATTCCTCTATAAAAATTGTTTTTTGGTGAATAAATCTTTTTATTACAAACAAAAAGCAAATTTGAAGTTCCGGTCTCAAAGACTTTACCTTTTGCACAAAGTGCTATATCAGATTTAATAATATTTAATTTTGATAGATGTTTTAATATTGTCTTATATTTCAAATTTTTATACTCAGGATCTATTCTTTTATAATTGATTAAGTTTAAACTAAAATTTTTATTTGTTCTAACCTTGTCTCTTAATGAAATTGATATTATTTTATTATTAAGAGCTACTCTTAAAAGATGGTTATATTTTTTATTTTTATTTAAATTCATGCTAATTAATTTTAAAATTTGTGACTTAATTTTTTTTTCATATATTTTATAATCTTTTAAAGATTTAATTAAATTATCAATATGAGATTTAAAAAATAAAATTTTTTGTGGTTTTCCATATATCCACATTGTAGTAAATACCCCATTATGATTCCAAAGATCATTAAAGTTAACTTCGTTAAGATTTTTACGCTGATAAGATTTTTTTAATAAGTATTTTACCATTTGGAGTTAAAAAAGATTCTGGATGAAATTGAAAACCGTATATATCATCTATTTTATTTTCAAAAGCCATTGCTACATTAGTTTTGCTACATCTCATAGTAATTTCAAAATTATTTGAATAAAAAGGTTCTTTTAACTTTAATGAATGGTATCTGCCAACTTTAAATTTAAATTTTTTTGAAAAAATAGACTTTTTATTCGTCACTTTTACCTCTGATTGGTATCCATGGTAAATTCTTTTTTGCTGAATAATGTTTCCTTTTTCGCAATGAAGAATTTGTTGATAACCAAGACAAATTCCTATGATTTTTTTCTTTCCTTTGTATTTTTTGTATAATTTTGAACTCTCAGGATAGTCTTTGGGAGATCCTGGTCCTGGAGATAAGACTATAGTATGTGCTTTTTTAATAATTTGTTCTTTTATATCAAAATAATTTGAACAATAAACTTTATCGAACTCGGCGAACTGATGCACAACGTTCCATGTAAATGAGTCTTGATGATCAACTATATAGATCATTTATATAACTCTAATAAAGATTTTGCTTTTATATAATTTTCATTAAATTCTTTTTTTGCTGCACTATCTAAAATTACTCCAGATGCAGCTGAAATTTCTGAAAATTTTTTATAATTTAATATTGATCTTATTATAATATTAAATCTCATATCTGAATTAAACTTTATAAAACCGAAGCTGCCTGTAAAAATATTTCTATCTTCTTTTTCTTGTTGATTTAAAAGTTCCAAAGTTCTGATTTTAGGACATCCTATAACAGATCCTCCTGGCATCATCGATTTTATAATATCTTTGATAGATGTATTGTTTAATAAATTTCCAGAAATACTTGTTACATAATGGTACAAATGTTTATATTCCTCAACATATTTTTCTTTTTTAATTTTTACAGATCCTGGTTTGCATATTCTGGATAGGTCGTTTCTTTCCATGTCAACAATCATATTGTGCTCTTTTGTTTCTTTTGTATTATTTTTAAAATATCTTAAAGCTGAAGATTTATTGGTAAATTTTTTCTTTCTTAACGTTCCAGCAATTGGTTTAGTTGTAATATTTTTTCCTTTTTTTGATATTAAAGTTTCTGGAGAACAGCTTACAATTGAATAATCTTTATCTCTTATCATGAAAGACTCTGGGGATGCATTAGATTTCATTAATTTCCAGAAAAAATTGACAGGATTAATTTGAGATTTATTTTTATACTTTGTGCATATTTTAATTTGATACGTTTCTCCAGCTCTAATTTTTTTTGAGAAAATATCAAATATTTTTTTATATTTTTTAAAATTAATATTAAGTTTAAATGGATTAAGAATTTTAGTTGGTTGAAAAAAACTTTTAAATTTATTTGATTTGATACTAGATAATATTGAAATTTTTTTTCTTATTTTAATAATCGTCTCAGGCTTATAAAATACACCTTTATAAAAATTTATTTTTTTTTGTTTTTTTATTTTTAAACCTAATAAATTATTCAGTATTTCGTAACCAAAAAAACCAATATATATATCTGTGTCTTTTTTATAGTTTAATTTTTTAAAAGAATTTAAAAAATAAAATATATTTTTATTATTTAATATAATTTTTTTTGAAAAATCTGTGTATATATTATAACCACCATCAACCTTATAAATAATCAATGCTTTATTTGATTGATATAATTTTTCTAAATAGGGATTGAATTTTAATTTATACAGTTTGAACTCTCTCTATTGCTTTCTCATTTATTGGCAAATGTATCAAACCTGCAAAAATAGATAAAGCGATAGAAATGTACCACGCATAATCGAAGGAACCATAGAGATCGTAAAAAACTCCACCTAAATATGCTCCTAAAAATGACCCAACTTGATGACTAAAAAAAACAATTCCATATAACAAAGCAATGTATTTTGTGCCGAATATATGTGCTACTAGTCCATTAGTAGGTGGGACCGTAGCTAACCATAAGAATCCAAATGTTATACCGAATACCATCGCATTAAACACACTCGGTGGTAAAAATATAAAGTAAATAATTGAAACACCTCTTAATAAATATATTGCACTTAATATTAATTTTTTACTATATTTTGTTGAAAGATATCCAGCTGTTAAAGTTCCAATCATATTAAAAATTCCTATTAAAGCCAATATTGCGGCAGCACACCAATCAGGAAGACCTCTGTCATTCACATATGTAGGTATATGAGTTGCAACTAATGCTATATGCCACCCACATACAAAAAAACCTAAGGTTAAATATATAAAACTTTTATTAGAGAATGCTTCTTTCAATGCTTGTGTTGCAGTTTGTTTGTTTTCATGAGGTGTTGAACCAATTGGGACTTTTGGTGTTGTGATGAATAAAGAAACAAAAAGACCTAATGTTAGAAAAAATACAAAATATAAAATAGTTGTTTCCCAGCCTGTCTCTACTAAAGAATAGTTTACTATTAAAGGTGAAACAAAATATCCAAATGAACCTGCTGAAGTTACTATCCCTGTTGCAATTGTTCTATTTGATATTGGAAAATGTTTTGCTACAACAGAAATTGGTATGTTTATCGCTGTTGAACCTAAGCCTACCCCAATTAAAATACCAATTGTTAAAGTAAAATAAAATCCTGTGTTAAAACCTAAATAAAAAAAAACTACACCGGCCAAATAAAAAAAAAATCCTATAAAAATTGCAACGTTTCCTCCATACTTATCAGTTATAATTCCAAATAAAGGAGCAAAAGCTCCCCAGAGAAGCATTTGCAAACCCATAGCAAAACCGAAGTGAGTAATTGAAATATCCAAGTCATTTGAAAAATCAAAATAAAAAAGACCAAAAGTCTGTCTAATTCCTAAAGCAATTATAACAATTAAACTTGCAGCTATTAATGTTATGGTAGCTGTTCTATTCTGAAAAAAATTTTCTGATCTCATTTTATATATTTTAAAGCATTTCTTAAATCAGTTATTAAATCTTGTGGGTCCTCAAGGCCAATGTGAAGTCTAACCAAATGTTCATTTTTATTTAATTTTAAATAATTTCTGTCGCCTAATTCTCTAAACTCTTGTTGTAAAGCAAGGCTCTCAAAGCCGCCCCAGCTATACCCATATCCAAATAATTTTAATGAATTAACAAATTTAACAACAGATTTTTTACTTTTTGATTTAATTTTTAAACCCATCAATCCTGATGCGCCAGAATAATATTTTTTCCACATTTTATAATTGTATGATCCTTTTTTGTAAGGATATAGAAGTTTTATTTTTTTATTTTTAGAGAGAAATCTTGCTACTTTTTTTGCATTTTCTTGATGTTTATCAAGACGAATATCTAAAGTTCTTAAACCTCTTATTATTAAATAAGCATCATCAGGTCCTAACCTCAATCCAGTTATTTTATTTGCTTGTTCAACATATTTAAAAACTTTTTTATTTACAGCTAAACTTCCACCCATTACATCAGAATGTCCAGAATAGTATTTAGTTGCAGAAACAATTGACATATCAAATCCTAGTTTAATCGGTTTTATAAAATAAGGTGTTGCCCAAGTATTATCTATAGCTGTAAATATATTATATTTTTTTGCTATAGAGACTATTTTTGATAAATCTTGAAATTCAAAAGAATTACTTCCAGGGTTTTCAACATAAATTAATTTTGTTTTTTTTGAAATTTTACTTTTTAAAGTACTTAAATCATGAGGGTTATAAAAAACTGTTTTAACATTAAATGATTTTAGAAAATCTTGGGTTAAAAGCCTTGTTGGATAATAAACTGGGTCAGCTAGAAGAATTTCATCACCAGGGCGTATAATACTAAAAATTGATAAAAAAACTGAGCCAAACCCTGTTGGAGTTAAAAAAACATGGTGACACTCTTCCATCTTTTTTAACATTTGCTGCAAAATATATGTTGTTGAAGTTCCTTGTCTTCCATAATCAAAATGGCCACCTGTTGGATTTTTCTTGCCTTTGGCTTGAGTGTTCCGAAGTTCATTCATTGTTTTAAAGATTATAGTTGATGCTCTAACTACTGGTGGATTGACTGACTGATTGTAATAATCTTTTGCAGTATGTTTTAAAAATGTTTTAAACGATTTATTCATAATAAATTTGATATGAAAGGAAGACAATGCTATATCCGTCAAATATGTCAACAAAAAGAAATAAAGGAGATTATGGGTTACCCAAAAAAGCATAGAGGCCGTAGAAAAATGGGCTCAAAAAAAAGAAGAGCCAGAAAAAAGAATAAGAAAAAATAGTCTTAAATTTATTCTTTAATCCAACCACCACCTAGTACTTTATGACCGAATTGGTCTTTGTTGTAAAAGACACAGGCTTGACCAGGAGAAATTCCGTGCTCAATATCAACTAAATTAACTTCAGCTGTGTTCTTCTCTCTTATATTAACTTTTGCTTCGAGAAGTTTTCCTGTTGATCTCACTTTAACAAAAATATTATTATTAAATTCTTCTTTTTCACTTAATAGGTTTAAATCTTTTAAAAAA
The DNA here is from genome assembly GCA_902580135.1 of uncultured Pelagibacteraceae bacterium. Lineage (GTDB taxonomy): Bacteria > Pseudomonadota > Alphaproteobacteria > Pelagibacterales > Pelagibacteraceae > Pelagibacter. The sequence continues at coordinate 13,468 of CACHJL010000012.1, forward strand.
ATATTTTTCTTTCCAAGGTTTTCTTTCGGGCCAACTATTATTTCATTGTTTTCAGCATCTATTTTTAATACATAAAACGGATCTTTATCTGAGACTTTTATTCCTTTTCTTTGTCCAATTGTAAAATTAATTATTCCATTATGCACGCCAACTACTTTACCATCTAAATTTTTAATATTTCCTTTTTTGAACGAGTCAGGTCTAAATTTTTTAATGACTGAAGAATAATTTCCATTTGGTACAAAACATATATCTTGACTGTCCGGTTTGTCTGCTACATTTAAATCAAGTTCTTTTGCAATTTCTCTAGTTTTGTCTTTTAAAATTTTTCCTAATGGAAATCTTAAGTAGTCTAGCTGCTTCCTTGTAGTATTAAATAAAAAATAACTTTGGTCTCTATTTTCATCTATTGCTCTATACATGCTTGTAGAATTATTTTTAGTTATACTTTTTACATAATGACCTGTTACTAAGGCATCAGCTTTAAGATCCTTAGAAAAATCTAATAAATCTTTAAATTTTACTGTCTGGTTACATTGAATACATGGTATAGGGGTTTCACCTCTAAGATAACTTTCTACAAAATTATCAACAACTCCCTGTTTAAACTTATCCTGATAGTATAAAATTTTATGTTCTATGCCTAATTTGTTGGCAACACGTTTAGCATCCATTATATCTTGTCCTGAACAACATTGTTTAGATTTTGCAACTTCTTTACTATCGTCATAAAGTTTTAATGTTATTCCTACTACATTATATCCTTCTTTTTTCATCATTCCTGCTACAGCAGAAGAATCTACGCCGCCTGACATAGCTACAACAATATTTGTATCTGATGGTTTTTTTTCTATTCCAAGCGAATTTAATTCTGTTTTCATTTGATGGTATTTATACTTAATTCTATTATAAATTAAATTAAATGATTATAGATTTTGAACCAGGAGATAAAGTTATTAATCCAGCTAATAAAAGCTGGGGAATTGGTCAAGTTCAGTCTATTATTAATGAAAAAATAACTGTCAATTTTGAAAATGTTGGTAAAAAAGTAATTAATTCAAAAAACATTATTTTAGAAAAATTTGTAACAGATGAATGAACAAAATTTAAAAGATATTATAGAAAAACAAATAGATAATTTTCTTTATGCTGGTGAAGTTGCTATAGAATTAAGAAACAAAGGTCTAAAAAAAAAAATTAAATCAGACGGTACTCCAGTAAGTAATGGAGATTTAGAAGTAAATAAAATTATTATAAATAAAATATTAGAATTAACTCCAGATGTGCCAATTATATCAGAAGAAACTTCTCATAACAAATCAGACAAAAATCTTACAGATTTTTGGTTGATTGATCCAATTGATGGAACTTATGATTACATAAATAATTTAGATGAATTTACAATAAATGCTGGTCTAATAATAAATAGAAAACCCGTTGCGGGATTAATTTATGCTCCAGCTAAAAAAAGAATGTTTTATTCATTTGGTAAAAATAAAGCATATGAGCTAACAAATGGAAAATTAATTAATTTAAAATGTAATGTTGAAACTAAAAAAAGTTCAATTAAATTTGTTTGTTACTCTTCCAAAATAAAACCTGAAATAGAAAAAGTTTATAGAAGTATTGGTGTAAAAAATTTTGTTAGAATGAAAAGTTCATTAAAATTTTGTGTAATAGCAACAGGTGAATTTGATGGTTATGTAGCCGAACCTAGAGCCTGCGAGTGGGATATCGCCGCCGGTCATGCTATACTTCAAGACGCTGGTGGAATAGTAACAGATTTCTATGGCAACCAAATTTTATATGGAAAAGAAAATTTCAAAAATCCAAGTATAATTTTAAAAAGAAGTGAAAATCTTTAATGAGCGAACAGACAAGAATAATTTTGATTATAATTGTTTCAGTATCAATATTTGGACTATTGGTATTTGTTTTTGTTAAAAATTATATCAGAAGTAAAATACAATATTATCTCAGTAAAAATGAAAAAAATAAAAAAAAAATTAAAGAAGATTTATAATTTTTAAATATTCATCTTTTTCTAGTTCCATTACTCTTTTTGAAACTTCAAAATCAAAGCCTGACCTAGCTAAAATACCAATATCTTTTTTATAAAAAAGCTCTCTATTTGCTTCCTCTCTATTTGGCCCAATTCTTTTTTTTTTACATATTTTTATTGCTGAAAAAAAATCCTGATCATCATTATTAGTTTGAATTTTCTCAATTGTATTCTTGATATATTTTTCACCCACACCTTTGCTAAATAAATATTTTCTTATTTTATTAATTGATGATCCTCTTTGAATTAAGTTTTTAGCCTTAGATTCGGAGTAGAATTTATCATTGATAAATTTTGATTTTTCAAGATCTTCGGCAACTATATCAATTAAATCATTAATATTACTTTTTTTAACACTTGGTATTTTGGACTTTAAGTATTTTTTTAACAAATATGTTTTTAGTTGTTGCTTAGATGGAGCAAATTTTTCAATATAATTAAACGCAAAACTACGCATCTCTTCAACAGTTACTTCTAAAGATTTTTTTTTATTTTTTATAGGAATCATCGATTCTTTTTATATAATATATATTAATATGATTGATCAAATTTTAACTTTTTTTACAATAGAAATTATTTATTTATGGCTAAGCTTTGGTGTTTTACCATTTTGGTTTATATTAATTTTTTTTCCTCAATCAAGAATTAGTGGAATTTTTGTAACATCAATATTTCCATTTATAATCTTAGGATTTGTATATGTTTATTTGATTTATTACTTCTTTAATGATGGTTTTGATTTTCTTCAAAATTTTGAATTATATTTAGGAATTTACAATTTAGCTAATTTGTTCGAAAATGAAGCTTTTTTAATTCTTATTTGGACACACTTCTTGGCAATTAATTTATTTTGTGCGGCTTGGATAGTAAGAGATAGTCAGAAATACTTTATATCAAAATATTTAAACCTTGTACCTTTGGTAATTACGTATTTTGTTGGACCTCTAGGTATTGTCTTGTATTGGATTATTAGAATTTTCTTTGCAAAGAAAATTAGTCTCTTCGACTAAAATTTACTTAACTACTTTAAAACCTGAATTTGACATATCTCCAAAACCTCCTTCTACGTGAGAAACATTTTTAAAACCCATTTCTTTTAAAGTTTTAACTGCTAGAGCTGATCTTCCTCCGGCTGCACAAAATAATACTAATTCTTTATTTAAATCTATATTATTATTTTGAACGTAAGCGCTATCTGGATGAATTAAAAATTCCAACAATCCTCTTGAAATATGAAAAGAATTTTCAATTCTGCCCAAATTTTGTAATTCATTTGCATCTCTAATATCAATTAAATTACATTTATTTTCTTTTGAAAGCTCTAAAGCCTCTGATGATGAAATAGTTTTTACTTCGGAAAGTGCATCTGCGACTAAAGTTTGAGGTGATTTTATTGTCATAGATGTTTAATACACTATAAAAAAAAAAATACTATAACTAATATGGAAAAAAAAACAAAACCCAAAAAAGCACCAAATTTTAAAATACTTTCTACTGATGGTAAAATATTTGAATTAAATAAAGTTAATAACAAATATATTGTAATCTATTTTTACCCAAAAGATGATACTCCTGGATGTACAATAGAAACAAATGATTTTAACTCATTGTTTCAAAAATTTAAAAAATTAGACTGTTTAGTCATTGGTGTCTCTAGAGATAGTATAGTTAGCCACCATAAGTTTAAAAAAAAATATAATGTTAAATTTAATCTTTTGGCTGATGAAAAGAAAGAAGCAATTAAAAGCTATAAAACTTGGGGTAAAAAAAAATTTATGGGAAGAGAGTTTATGGGGCTAATAAGAAGTACTTTTGTAATTAAAGATCAGAAAATCATTAAAGAGTGGAGATCTGTTAAAGTCAAAGATCACGCATTAGAAGTTTTGGATTTCATTAAAAATCATTAATTAAAGAGACCTTTTGACTGATAACAGGAGTGGAGGTTCAAAAGGTCTCCTGTTAATTCGAAGGGTCCTTTAAAAAGGACCCTCCAAACTTACTTGTTCTTAAATTGATAACTAATTAGAGAGACTGATTATTGAACAAGTAAATACTTTAATCTCTAATTGCGTAGGCTATTACACCAGTTTCGGTAACGTCAGTTCCTTTTATTTCGGCCTCCTTACTTAATCTAATACCCATAGTATTTTTCATTAATGCCCAGACAATGAAGGCAGCAACAAAAACAAATACATTTATGGAAATTACACCCAGTAACTGAGTTCCAAAGTTTGCGCCTGAGTTAGTAATCGGTACTGCTAGAGTTCCCCATATACCTGCAAACAAGTGTGCTGGTACAGCTCCCACAACATCATCAACTTTAAAATGAAATAAAAGTTTAGTTCCAAATATTACTATAATACCTCCTACAGCACCAATTAAGATAGCAGCTATTGGTGATGGCATTAAAGGCTCGGCAGTTATTGCAACTAATCCACCAATTGCACCATTTAACATTTGAATTACATCTGTTTTACCTATCATCAATCTAGTTATTACAGCGCAAGCCATTACACCTCCGCAGGCAGCTAGATTTGTATTGATAAATATTTTTGATACAGCAATAGCATCATCTGCAGTTCCCATAGCAAGTTGAGATCCACCATTAAATCCAAACCAACCTAACCATAAAATAAATACTCCAATTGTTACAAGAGGTATAGATGAAGCTGCAAAAGGTTTTACTGGAGCTGGAGCTCCTGCTTTTGCAAATCTTCCAATTCTCGGCCCTAACAATATAGCACCTGCTAATGCGGCCGCTCCTCCAGTAGAGTGAACAAGTGTTGATCCAGCAAAATCTGAGAATCCTCTAACAGCTAACCAGCCGCCTCCCCATTGCCAACCCATTACTATCGGATAAATAATTCCTGACAATAATGCCGCAAATAAGAAGAATGGCCATAATTTTATTCTTTCTGCCAAAGTTCCTGATACTATTGATACGGTAGTAGCACAAAATACCATTTGAAAATACCAATCTGATCCATCTGAGTACCCGGTATCTATTTTGCTAGAATCGGACCAAGGAATAAATTTACCTATAAATCCTCCTTCAGGTATTCCATATGCTAGATTATATCCAAATAACCAAAACATTATTCCAGCTATTGAAAACAACCCTATATTTTTTGCACAGATTACAGATACACTTTTAGATGTAACCATTCCGGATTCAAGCATGGCAAAACCTGCAGCCATAAACATAACTAGAAATCCACAAACTAAAAATAAAAATGTATTAAATATAAACCCAACTTCTGCTGACACGGTTGTTTCTGCGCTAGCAACGCTTGTCATGTTGAGTAAAAAAAATAAACTAACCGAAGGGCCAATTAATTTTTTAAATTGTTTAATCATAAAACTCCTTTTGTAGAGAATTCTTTATAATTTTAAAAAAATTAATGACTAACGAATGTTAAGAAAAATAGGTATGCAGGAATTGCATGTAGTAACAGCCTTTGTTAAATTTTTTTGAATTTAACAAAGACTGTTGAAAAAGTTTACTTATTGAAAACTTCTTTAAGCGCTTTTGCAGGTAAAAATTTTACCTTTTGAGATGCAGCGATTTGGATTTGTTCTCCTGTTCTTGGATTTCGTCCAATTCGGGCTTTTCTTTTGGCTACTTTATAAGTACCAAAACCAGCAATTTTTACTGAATCATCGTTTTTTAATGCATCCAATATTGTGTTGGTAATAGTATCAAAAGTACGCTCAGCATCAGCTTTGCTTTGATTTAAAGAACCAGCCAATTTAGCGACTAATTGTTTCTTGTTCATTTTAGCTCCGGTTTTAAAGGTTTATATATCTATACTTAACAAAATCGTTGATATTTCAAGTTTTTTTTTAGTATGTCTTAAAAAAAAAATAACAATATATAGTATTAAATAAGTATTGATTTATAAGGTTTTTTTAATCGTTAAAAAACCATTAAAATAGGCCTAAATCTTTGAGGTCATTGAAAGTTGCAAAAAACATCAAAGAAAGCAATAAAAACATCCCGATTCGAAAAAATCCCTCTTGAGTTTTCTGGCTTAAAGGTCTTCCTAAAATTTTTTCAAATGTATAAAACATTAAATGCCCTCCATCTAGCAGTGGTATAGGGAAAAGATTAATCAAGCCTAAACTAATAGAGATATAAGCCATCATGCTAATAAATGGAATTATCCCAAATTCAGCAACTTGGCCTGATATTTTTGCGATTCTTATAGGGCCACCAAGTTGAGAGGAATCCCCGGCACCTGTTAACATTGATCCTAGATACTTTAAAGATGATATTGTAACAAAATAAACTTCATTTAAAGAATGAATAAGAGCTTGTCCTGGGCCTAATTTCTCATGTTTAATTTCATTATTATAAGGGCTTAGCCTGATTCCGATCATTCTTTTTTTGATTTTATTACCAAGATTATCCTCGCTTTCGACAAGATTTGGTTTAACCTTTAATAAAATTTCTTGATCATGTCTTGAGACTTTAAAATCAATAAATTCAGAAGTTGACATTGCAATTAATTTGGAAACATCCAGAATACTTTCAACTTCAATATTGTCAATTTCTAGAATAATATCATTTTTATTCATACCAGCTGTCTCAGCAGGACTATCTTTTTGAACTTCATCAATTATTGCTGGAGTAAAATCTTTACCTATAAACATATAAATAAATAAAAATATAAATATAGCTAAAACAAAATTAGCCACAGGTCCTCCTGCAACAATCAGTGCTCTTTGATACAATGGTTTTGTAACAAATAATTTTTCTTGATCCTCTTTTTTATACTTTTTCAACAATTCTTCTTGGTCAGCTTGAGAAAAAACGTTTCTATCACCAAAGAATTTTACGTAACCACCAAGAGGTATCCAGCATATTTTCCATCTAGTTCCAGATTTATCATTCCATCCAAATATTTCTTTTCCAAAACCAATAGAAAAATCTGTTACTCCGACGCCATATTTTTTTGCAAAATAGTAATGACCGTACTCGTGGATAAATACAACCACGAGTATTAAAATCATAAATGGTAATATAAAATCAAACATACTTAATATTATATTATAATAGTTAATTTAAAAATAGCTTTTCATTAATTATTTTAATTTCCAAGTAAAAATTGGCATAAATGTAGCTAAAATAAATGAACAAAATAGCAATGATTGTGAAATAACTGATGGGAATAAATCAATAGGAATTATTATGCCTACTAATATCGATTTAGAAAAGTCTAGACTTGGAAAAAATAATATACCTACTATTAAACCAATAATAATTGATATATATGCATTTTTTTCATTTATAGATTTTGAATAAAAACTATAGAAAATAGTTAATACTGCTGCACAACAAAAAAGATCAGCAAGTAAAAATAAATATAGAATACTTAGACCTTTTGAAGCAACAAAAAATGCTATTAAAGATAATAAAACTATTATTTGTTTAGATGCCTTTAAATAGTTTCCTTTAAAATTAATAACTTTGTTTCCATCAACTACTATTAAGCTTGAAATGCCATTTATTAATGTATCAATACTACTTATAGTTAAAGATATGGCTAAGACTAATATAGTTATCGATAAATAAACACTTTGTTCTTTTAACAATAATGAAAAGAAAGCAAGATCTGGGATAACACTATTATTTTGAGAAATTGCTACCAATCCACTAAAACCCATAAAAAAAACAATTGGAATAATAATTATAAATGAAAATATTAAACTTCTGATTAAAACATCATTATTTTTTGCAGCATAAACTCTCTGCCAATTACCCTGATGAAAAAGATTAGTAGCAGCAACTGCAATAAAAAAAGTTAACCCAGCTGTAAAATTTGGTAGATAATTTGAATTTAATAAATTTGATTTATTTTTTTTAATAAATTCAAAATTAAAATCATTAGAGTTAAATGAAATTAAAAAATAAAAGCTAACAAATAATAATAAGACCAAAACAATAAATTGAATATTATCAGTAAAAATTGAAGCTCTTAATCCACCATATAATGTGTAAGCAAGTGAGCTAGCAATTATAACGAAAGCAGTAATCCATAAATCAGTTCCTGAAATATAATTAATTAAAATTGATACAGCTGTTACTTCAGCAATTAAAAATATAGTCATATAAAAAATGGACAGAAATAAAATTAATTTAAATAATTTAGAACCAAATCTTATTCTGATAACTTCAATTAAAGTTTTTCTTTTAGGATATAATGTTCTAAATTTTTTTCCTAAATAAACTAAAATAATTAAAGGAAATGCTGTTCCTAACGCATATCCTATTACCGCTCCAATACCCCCCCAGGTTGCTGCTGAAGCTGGACCAAATAGTATCCATGCGCCCAATGCTGAAGCAACTAAACTTGTAGTTAATGAAAAAGTTCCAACAGATCTATTTGCAACTAAATAATTGTTTATGCCTTGATATTTTTTAGAATAAAAAATTCCTACAATCAAAAATATACAACTTATAAATAAAGTTAATATAATTGTAGAAGATTGACTTAATAAGTTTATTTGTTCCATTCTTCCCTTTCTGAATTACCGGACAGGTTCATCGGGTTTTTCTCAGCCTATATTGGCACCCCATGTGTCACTATAAAGTATTTTTTTTATTTTAAAAGCATATAAATTTAATTCTAATTTATGAAAAAAATTTTTATTTTTATTTTCTGCCTTATAACGTTTGGTACAAATGCAATAGAAAAGAAAACAACTTTTGATAAAGAATTATTTAATAAAGCTAAATCTGAAGGAAAAATTGTAGTAGTAAGTTCTTGGATAAAATATTGTTCATCATGTGCAAATCAAATGAAAGTTTTACAACAAGCAAAAAAGGAAGGTGAATTATCAGATATTAAATTTGATAACATTGAATATTTTTCATTTGATGTAACAAATAGTGAGATCGCTAATTTATTTAATGTACAATATCAAACCACGCTATTAATTTTTAAAGACGATCAAGAAGTTTATAGAAGCATTGGAGAAACTACAGAAGATTTGATTTATGAAGCTTTAAAAACATCGATTTAAAACTAAAGTTAATAAAGGTATTTAAAGTCTATTCATTTCTTACTAACGGGTAGACTTTAGGATTCAAGTACTTAATATTAGTTAAAATGATAAGTAAAAGAGTAGAAATTCCTACTCCAAGAGAAATGATGATGAATAAAATATAATCTAACTCCCATTTTAATTGAAATATATTTTCAATAATAAATGTTGATGCAACTATTGAAAAAAGAGTTGAAAATAAAATTATTGATGAAAAAATTATTAAAAACTCGATTATAGATGACAAAATTATTTCCTTTTTAGTAAATCCCAAAATTTTAAATATTAAATTTTGATATTCTTTTACTTTACCCTGTACCATTATCGCACTTGAAATAACAATTAAACCAATCACAATTGTTACTGCAGATATTAATGTAACTGCTAAGAAAACTTTATTTAAAACTGCAGTTACTTTACTTAAGTAATCTGCAATTTTTATCATTGATAAACTTGGTAATATTTCTAACATTTGCGTTTCATCAAATTTTTCTGAGTTGTTAAGTTTAGCAGTTGCTAAATATTCATGGGGTATTTGTTTTGCATACTGAGGATTGAACAACATTGCAAAATTAATACTTAGATCACGATAATCTACTTCTCTAAAATTAACTATTTCACCATCAATTTCTCGACCATATATATTCAATGTAAAAATATCTCCTAATTCAATATTGAAATCATTAGCGACCTTTGCATCTAAGGATATTTGAAGTTTATTTGGTTTAGATAAATCCCACCATTTGCCTTTTACAATTGGATTATCTTTAGGAGCATTTTCAACCCAAGAGGATCTTCGCTCGCTTCCAATTACCCAATAACTATCATTATCAGGTTTAATATAGTTGCTAGGATTTATACCATTAATTTTTACAATCCCCGAGGAAACCATTGGGACAATTTCAATATTTGCATTTGGATCCATGTTTAAAATACCTTGTTCGAATTTTTCTCTTTCTCCTTTTTGAATACCAACAAAAAAATAATCAGGAGCAATATCTGGTATAGATTTTGCAATTTCTCTTTGAAAGTTTGTACCAACTAAAGCTAAAGTCAAAAGCAAAGTAACCCCTAAACCCAAAGACATAATTGTAATTGGTGTAATACTCTTTGTTTGAGTTATATTTTTAACAGATACTTTTAAAGGGATATTTGAACTAAATTTAAATTTTTTAAGAAAAAATATAATCACTTTTGAAAGTAAAAAAAATACAATTAAACAAACAAAAAATGCCCCAAAGTAGCCTAAACTATATAAAGGTCTCTCAGAATCTATTGTTAATAATATAACTAATATTGCAAGTAAAATAAAACTTAAAACAATTGATCTTTTAGAATAATAAAACTGTAAATTTTGAAATACATTTCTAAATAAGTTGGATGCTTTTACTTGATCAATTGAACTGATTGTTGGAATGGAAAATATTATAAGAACTAATAATCCAATTAAAAAAATCTTTATAAAATTCTTGAAAGAAAATACTGCATAAACATTTAATCCTAATCCATCAGATAAGTACTTATCAACAACTGGAACTATTAAAAAACTAGAAGCATAAGAAACAACGGTAATAATAAACAATAAGATTAATAATTGTATGTAATAGAGTGTTTTTATATTCCCTGAATAAAATCCAACTGCTTTTCTAACAGCAATAGACATATTGTTTTGATTTATAAAAGAAAGCAAAGTATTTGCAATTCCAATTCCAGCTATTAACATCGCGCTTATAGAAACAAGTGATAAAAATTGTGAAAAATTGTTAATAATTCTTTTTATTCCACTTGCAGAATTTTCAGGATATCTAAGCTTTACTTTTTGATCATCTTTAAAAATATTTTCAATTCTTTGTTCAATTTTTTTAAAATCATCATTTGGATTAAATTTTACTTTATATTCATAATTTAAAAAGCTTCCTATTCCATTTAATTTTAATATTTCTAAAGTTTGTTTTCCAGCCAATGCCCAGTCGCCGAATGCTACAAATCCACTTACATCAGGTACTGATTTTATGATTCCAATAACGGTAAATTTTTGATCTTGGACTTTTACTATTTCGTTAATCTTAATATTTAATGTTTTTGATAAACTTTCATTAATTAAGATTGTATTTGGTTCTTTTTGCATTCGTTCGTAGGCACCCTCAGGTTCATAAACAACTTCTCCATATAATGGATATTTTTCATCAACTGTCTTAATTCTTGTAAATAAAGATTTATTTTTGTTTCTACCAGTTGTTGAAAGCATGGTGCTGAATTCAATCATCTGAGAGATTGTTGCAAAATTTTTAACTTTTTTAACTAAGTTAAGGTTTCCTTGATTACGATTATAATCAATTTCTAAGTCTCCTCCTAAAAGAGACTTAGCATTATCATTTAGTTCTTTTTTTAAACTATCTTCAATTGTAAAAATAGCGCTTAAAATAAAGAGACTAATAAATAGAGTGACAATAATACTTGATATTTTTTGATAATTTCTACTTAAATCTTTTAAAGCATATTTAAATATTAATGCAAATTCAGAATGGTTATTTAATTTTTCCATCTTTAATTTTAATTTTTCTTTTTGCTTTACTGGCAAGTTTTGGATCATGAGTTACCATAATTAATGAAGAACCTTCTTCTTTTACATATTTAAACAAAATATTAGAAATCATTAATGAGTTTTCTGTATCTAAGTTTCCTGTTGGCTCATCAGCTAAAATTAATTTTGGTTTCATGGCAATAGATCTTGCTATTGCAACTCTTTGTTGTTCGCCACCTGACAGTTGGCTTGGGAGGTTGTTAAATCGATGTTTTAATCCAAATCTTTCTAGCAAAAGCTTTGCTTCTTTTTCAGGGTTTTTAAAATTATTAAGTTCAAGAGTTAAAGCAACATTCTCTATTGCTGAATAATTTGGAATTAAATAAAAAGATTGAAATATAATTCCAATATTTTTTTTTCTAATTTTAGAAATCTCATCTTCGTTTAATTTAGTAATTTCATGATCTTGAAAATAAATTTTACCCGAGGTTACCTTTTCAAGGCCTGCAATTAACATAATTAAACTGGTTTTGCCTGAACCGCTTTCTCCAACAATTGAAATTGTTTCATTTTTATTGGTGGTTAGATCAATATTTTTTAAAACTTTTATAGTTTCTTTGCCAGTTTGGTATTTGAGATTTACCTTTTTTAATTTAAGAAGTGTATTCATGAATAAAAGTTTTATTATTAAAATAATTGCTATCTGTCTAGTGACCATAAATGCAATTGCAATTGAAAAAGTCGTATTATTTGGTGATAGTTTAATGGCTGGATATGGCTTGCCTAATGAACAACATTTATCTGTAGTTTTAGAAAAAAATTTAAAATCAAAAGGTTATGAAATTGAAATAATTAACGCTAGTGTTTCAGGAAGTACTTCTTCTAGTGGTTTGAATAGGGTAAAATGGACTTTGTCCGAATCTGATATTGATTTAATGATTTTAAATCTTGGAGCTAATGATATGCTTCGAGGTATCAGCCCAAGTGAGACTAAAAATAATTTAGAAGAAATAATTAAAATTACCCAAGATAAAAAAATAGAACTTATCTTAGCTGGAATGATTGCACCAAATTCACACGGAGAAGAATATAAAAAAAAATTTGATAAAATATATCCAGATTTATCAAAAAAATATAATTTAATTTATATTCCTTTTTTATTAGAAGGTGTAGCACTGAAACCTGAATTAAACTTAAATGATGGAATGCATCCTAATTCAAAAGGAGTAAAAATAATCAGTAACACTTTAGAAAAAAAAATTACTCCTTTGGTAGAATAAAATATTGATTAGTTTAAAATATCTTTTGCTTTGAAATAATTGTGTCCAAAAGCATCTGCTACTGCTTTATATGTAACTTTTCCTTTATAAATATTTAAACCATCTAAAAAATTTTGATCTTCTTTAAGAGTTTTTTGATATCCAAATTGTGCGAGTTTGGACAAAAAAGGTAAAGTTGCTTTATTTAAAGCAATTGTAGAAGTTCTTGGAACGCCTCCCGGCATATTAGCAACACAATAATGAACAACATCATCGACGATATAAGTTGGTTCTGCATGTGTGGTTGGTTTGCTTGTTTCAACACATCCGCCTTGATCAATAGCAACATCAACAATAACTGATCCACGCTTCATTTTTTTTATCATATTTTTTGTAACTAATTTTGGAGCTTCCGCGCCAGGTATTAAAACACCGCCAACTAATAAATCGCAGTTTGATACTAATTTTTCTAAATCTATATTTTCACTTAATTGTGGAATAATTTTATTTCCAAAAATTTCACTCAATTGCTTAAGTCTTTTTTCTGATTTATCTACAACATGTACCTTGGCTCTCATTCCAGTGGCTATAATTGCAGCATTTTCTCCAACTACTCCACCTCCAAGGATTACTACTTCAGCAGGTTCTCCTCCAGGTGCTCCTCCTAATAATATTCCTCTACCATTTTGATTTTTTTCTAAACAATGAGCTCCAGCCTGAACAGACATTCTTCCAGCTACTGCACTCATAGGAGCTAATAAAGGGAGTCTTCCATTATTATCTGTAACTGTTTCGTATGCAATACATATAGACTTTGTATTAATTAATCCTTGGGTTAATTCTTTTGCTGCAGCTAAATGAAGATAAGTAAATATAATTTGATTTTCTTTGATCATCTTAACTTCATTAGACAAAGGTTCCTTAACTTTAACAATGATATCTGCATCATTAAAAATATCTTCTACTTTGTCTAAAATTTTAGCTCCTGCTTTCTTATACTGATCATTATCAAAGCCTGCCTCGAATCCACCGTTATTTTCAACCAATACTTCATGACCGTTAGAAATTAGAGTTTTTACGCTTTCTGGAGTTAATCCAATCCTATTTTCTTGCGGTTTTATTTCCCTTGGAACACCGATTTTCATTAGATTAAATTAATTTTTTTTGCTTTTAGAATAGTTGGTAATTCCAGTTCTAAGTTTTTCAATAATTTCATCAATATGTTTTTTTTCACATATAAACATCGGAGCAATAATCAAACAATCCCCTGTAGCTTTAAAATTAACTCCAGCTTCATAACAATGTTTAAAACAAGTAAAACCTGCTGCTCCTGGTTTTTTATCCATTTTCATATCTATTCCACCCATCATTCCGTATCCTCTTATATTTTCAACAGCATCTAAATCTTTAAGAGACATTAAACCTTCTTGAAAGTATGGAGACATTTCTTTTGCTCTTTTAAATATATCTTCTTTTTCAAAAATTTCTTGAACAGCTAATCCAGCGGCAACTGAAATAGGAATTCCAGAATATGTGTATCCATGAAATAATTCAATCGCACCTTGAGGTGAATTATCCATTACCGCATCATAAATTTCTTCTTTACAAGCAACTGCCCCAAGAGGAACTATTCCATTTGTTGTAGCCTTAGCCATAGTCAATAGGTCTGGGGTTACGCCATATTCTTGTGAAGCGAAAGGTGATCCAGTTCTTCCCCATCCTGTAATTACTTCATCGAATATTAATAAAATTCCATGCTTGTCACAGATTTCTCTTAACCTCTGCAAATACCCTTTTGGTGGAACTAATGTGCCTGTAGAGCCTGCAATAGGTTCAACAATACATGCTGCAATATTTTCTGCTCCAAAATTTGTACAAATTCTTTCCAAGTCATTTGCTATTTCTGCTCCAGTTTCTGGTTGCCCTGAAATAAATTTGTGTTCAGGTAAGTGTGTATGTCTCATGTGGACTACACCGGGCATCAAAACACTAGCAAATGTTTTAACATTATTTATCATTCCCCCAACTGAAGTGGCTCCAATGTTCATTCCATGGTAAGCTCTTTCTCTTCCTACAAATCTAAATCTGTGCCCTTGGCCTCTAGCTTTGTGATAGGCTATTGAAATTTTGATAGCTGTTTCAACAGCTGTTGATCCACATATTGTATAAAAAATTCTATTTAAATTTCCTGGTGTATGTTTTGCAATTTTTGTAGCAAGCTCAAAAGAACCTCCAAATCCCTGTTGAAAAGGTTGGGCATAATCAAGTTTTCTTAATTGATTTGTTACTGCATTTATTATTTCTTCTCTTCCATGGCCTAAAGGATTACAAAACAATCCTGAGCTAGCATCTATTTGAGTTTGCCCTTGGTGATTTTTTAAATAAACCCCTTTAGCTTCAGTAATTAATCTAGGATTAGCTTTAAAATCTCTGTTAGATGAAAATGGCATCCAGTGTTCATTTAGAGAGTTTGGAATTTCTGGTTTTTCTGAGCTCATAATTTATTTTTTTATGTTTGCAATTTCTTCTAGACTAGTTTTTTTTAATTAAACAGCAAATAAATTAAACAATTAAAAAGAATACAACTTCAGATTGTTAATTGTTTATTCTTTAATAAATTCTAGCTAATTCTTAGTTTACTTAGCCATTGGAATACACTTTAATGTGTTACGTAAATTAAATTTAATTAACAGGAGATAAAATGAAAAAAATAATAAGTTTTATTCTTGGAAGTTTGTTTGCTCTCAATTTGTCAATTTCAGCCGCCAATGCTGCTGCTAATGAAGTGAGAGTTGCTTTCTTCTTAGAATGGCCAACTCCAAACCAAGAAGATAAAGTGAAAGGCACTTATGAAAAGGCTTTAGGTGTACCAGTAAAATGGACAAACTTCACAAATGGTGGAGCAATGACTGATGCTATGTTGGCAGGAGATATTGATATTTCGTATTCTCAAGGTTTAGTACCTTTTATCAATGCTGTAAAATCTAATGCACCTTTAAAACTTGTAGATATTGCAATGGAATATGGAATGGGTGGTACTACTTGTGTAACTTCTAATGCATCTGGAATTACAAAAGCAAACGCATCTGAATTAGAAGGTAAAAAAGTTGCAGTTCCACTAGGAACAATGGCTGAATACGTATTTGATGAAAGTATGAAAGTTGTTGGAGCTGACAGAGGTAAAATGGATGTTATTCAAATGGACCCTGAAGAAGGTGCTGCTGCATTAGTAAGTGGTGATGTTGTTATGGCTTGCCTATTTGGTGGTAACTCTATCAAAGCAGCAACAGCAGTTGGTTCAAGACTTTTAACTGTTCAAGAAGCTAGAGATGCTGGTATTTTGGGTATTGATATTACATCTGTAACTGACAAATTCATGAAAGAAAATCCAGGAATGTTAAGAACTTTCATAGAAGTAACTCATGAAGCAAACGCAAGATACGCATCTGGTAAATCAGATATGAATGTGATTGCTAAAGATGCTGAAATGAAACTTGCTGATATGAAAGAAACTATTGGTGGATTTAAATTTCTAACTCCAGAAGAAACTAAACAGTCTATGGAGAGTGGTAATCTTGATGGTTTCCTAAAAGGTATGGGAACACCTGATGGAGCTGTAGATACTAGTTTCTTACCTCTATAATTAATAGAGAAAGAAAAATTTAATAGGCGCCAATTTAAATAATTGGTGCCTATTTTTTTAGTAAAAATTCAAATATAAAGTTAGTCTTATGAGCGATCTAGTTTCTCTAAATCTTAATATGATTTTCAAAAGTCCAAAAGGAGAAACGGTTCACGCTTTAAAAGATGTAAGTTTTACTTTAAAAAAAGGTGAATTGCTTACAGTACTTGGACCCTCTGGCTGTGGAAAAACAACTTTACTTAATATAGCAGCTGGATTTTTAAGACCTACCTCTGGAAAACTTACTCTTAATGAAAAAGAGATAGATGGGCCTGGAGTTGAAAGAGGAATGGTTTTTCAACAAGGTGCTCTGTTTGAGTGGTTAACAGTTGCTGAAAATGTAAACTTTGGACTTCGAATGAAACAAGAAAATCATGAAGTAACAGCAAAAAAGGTTGAAGAGTGGCTAGATATAGTTGGATTAAAAGGTTTTGGAAACACTCCTACCTATCAATTATCTGGAGGTATGCAGCAAAGAGTGGCTCTTGCCAGATGCTTAATAAATGACCCTGATTTGATTTTGATGGATGAGCCATTAGGTGCACTAGATGCATTAACTAGAGAGAAGATGCAATCTTTAGTTTTAAAAATTTGGAAAGAAACAGGAAAAACAATTATTTTAATTACACACTCAGTTGAGGAGGCATTGTTGCTTGGTGAAAGACTATATGTGATGGCACCAAGACCGGGCAGAATACATAAAGAGTACAAACTTCCTTTTGCAGAAATGGGATTAAAAGAAGATTTAAGAGAAATTAAAAAAAATAAAGAATTTTCATCAAAGAGAGAGGAAATTTTATCTATGATCTGGAATATGGAAGAAGAAATCATGGGTAAAGAAAACTAAATGTTAACTCAATTTTTAACTATCTTAATATTTGTAGCAATTATTGGATGTATCCTTTATGGGAGACGATTAATTAAAACGGAAAAAGTTGATGCAGTTTTCGGTAATCCTGAAAGAGCTAAAGGCGGCACACATTGGGTAATTGTTGGCTCTAGTGCAATTTTATTAGTTTGGCTTTATTATTCTTGGGATATAGCAAAAGGTTTTTATCCAAAATCAGCAAATGAATTGTGCCAAGTAGCTAAAATTAATGAGTCATTGTTAGGATTAAAATATCAATTTCCTATTGAAGAAAGAGAATTCAAAAGTACCTCAATAATAAAAATTGAAAACAAGAATCTTCAAAGAGTTACAAATGAAATACAAAATTCATCAGATCTTAATGATCAACAAAAAAATATTTTAGTTAGATATATTGATCAAACTAAAAAATTAATTCCATTGCTAACTAATGAAGACTTGATGGAGATGAATACAAAACTTGAAATTCAGGAGCTCACTGAACAAATTAAACTTCTGAGTTCTGATTTTCAAAAAAAAGATTATCCATTTGAAACAGCAGAACAAAAAGCTGAAAGACTAAAAGCTGTTTCAGAGCAAGGTAGTTGGGGTATCATAACGGTTAGGACTGGTACTGGATCAATAGAAAATACTATTGAAGTTCCAATGGTTCCTGAGACTAATAAAGGTTTAAAATTCGATTATGCTGCAAAAGAACTTAAGCTTATAAATGATAAATTCTTTAAGTTAAGAAATCATAACCTGCAGTTCAAAAATTCAATTAAAAAATTAAAAGATGAAATTAAATCTTATAGAAAAAGTTTAGATGATAGTGATGAGATCGCATCAACTTTTGCAAAAGATATTGTTAAAATAGCAAGACGAATTGAATACGCAAGTATTTACCCTCCAGCTGCTTTAAATGAAATGAAAAACGCAATTATTGAATTTGATAATGTACAAAAAGATCAACAAGGCGGGTTATGGTTAATTGATTTAATTCTGTTTCCAGCAGGTACAATTGTTTCAAGTGGCACAAGTTGTTCAGAACAAGGTTCGGGAAGATGGTTACCAAAGCCTTCTGATACATTTAACAAGTTTGTACTGATGTCTAAACCAAGCATTGGATACAAAAATATCCCACTCCTATGGATAGAAATGATTGATGTTAGCTCAATTATAGGCTTTATTTTACCTGATTGGATAGCAGATATTTTACCAGGAGAGTACCCAGTTCATACAAATGAAGGTGTTGTTAAGCAAAACTTTAAAGGGAAAGTTCTTAAAATTGTAACTGGGGACTTTAAATTATTTAAGATCCCTGTTCCTTATGGGCATATTTGGGATTCTTTCTTAAGAGTATTTTTAGGTTTGGTGTTTGGAATAATTATTGGAGTACCACTAGGATTATTTATGGGATTAAATAGATTTGCTAAAGGTTTCTTCGATCCATTAATAGAGTTATATAGACCAGTTCCCCCATTAGCTTGGGCACCTTTAATCATTTCAGTACTTGGAATTGATAACACTGGTAAAGTATTTTTATTGTTCATGGTCTCACTATCAATCATGATTATTTCTGCCAGAGCTGGTGCATCAGGTACTCAACTTTCAAAAATTCATGCCGCACATTCGCTAGGGGCATCAAAAAGACAAATACTAAGACATGTTATTTTTCCAAACTCCTTACCAGAAATATTAACAGGAATAAGAGTTGCTGTGGGTATGTGTTGGGGAACTTTAGTTGCTGCAGAATTTTTAGCAGGTACAACTGGTATAGGTTTTGTTGAAAACGTTGCTAAAAAATACTTCCAATATGAAGTTATTTGGATAACAATATTTATTATGGGAATGCTTGGTCTACTATTTGATATAACTTTAAGAAAAATAATTGATAAGACTATACCTTGGAGAGGCAAAGGTTAAGTAGATACATTTTAAAGAACTAGACCTTTTTCACAAAACCAATAGCGGCACCAATGGACGTCAAAAATCCAGCTAACGGTAAAATCGCAACTGCGTATTTTTTTGGCATATAATTCTCTTTAAACTCAATACCTTGCATACTAATTTCAAAATACCACATCTCCCAATACTTTCCTCGCATACCCTCAACAAGTTCAATTCCATAAATTATCAATACGATACCAATTACCATAATCATAATTTTCCAAAACTGGCGTATATATAGCGACAATCTGCTTGGTAATTTTTCATAAATTAAATTTAAAGCTACGTGTTCATGGTCTCTGGCTGTCAGAGAAAGCGCAATAAACATCAACCAAATATTACTTAATACTGTTAGCAGATCTCCCCAAACCGGAGGGTTGTTAAAAACATATCGCATAGTAACGTTATAAAGAGTAAAACCAACCATCGCAGCCAATAAAAGTGAACACATAGCTTCCAAAGTACGATGGATAAAACGATCTATTTTGTTTAAAAATTTTAACATATAATTAATTACTCAATAAGTTTGGAAGAAACATAGTTAACTCTGGAACAATAAGAATAAAAAATAAAAGTAAAAACAACCCAACTAGATAAGGAATTAACGCAATAGCCACCTTTTCTAAACGGACTTGTGCTATTGTTGCAGCTGTAAAGTACGCGACACCAACAGGTGGTGTTACTGATCCTATTAAGAAGCCAACTATTACAACCATTGCTGCTTGGACCTCAGGAAAGCCGGCTTGAGACATAACGTTCACTAGTACCGGACCAACAATGATAATGTTAACCGCTGAGTCCATTACCGTTCCAAGAAGAAAAATGAATAGAATCACGGCTAAAATAAATAATATAGGGGAATTCGCTAAGCCTAAAAGCCAGGTTTCAAGATCACCGATTGCACCAAGAGAAGTAAGCAACCAACTGAAAGGTCCTGAAGCGGCTATGATAATAAAAACCATTGCTGAATTACGGAATGCTCGACGAAAAGCACCAGTGCAGTCTTTCCATTTAATAGTTCGATAAACGAATACACCTGTAAATAACGCAACCATTGCTGTTATAGCACCAGCCTCAACAACCGATGCTACGCCACCCATTACTGAACCCACTAAAACCAAAGGTATCAAAAGGGCGAACGAGGATCGATATAATTCTTTACCAGCTCGACGTATCGAAAATGATTCATCACTACGTTCGAAGTTATATTTAACTGCGAAGTAATGGTTGATTACCATTATAACAACACCTATCAAAATGCCTGGAATAATCCCAGCAGCAAATAAAGATGCAATAGAAATCTCAGTTGCATTAGCAAGCACAATCATCATGATGCTAGGTGGAATTATCCCTCCTATAGTGGAACTTACACCTGTAACCGCAGCTGAAAATGCTGCAGGATAACCTGCTTTCTTCATTGCTGGTAATACTAATGCACCAACTGTAGCTGTATCTGCTACGACAGAACCATTCATGCCTGCAAAAAACATACTAACAAGAACATTGACTTGAGCTAACCCCCCTCGTATACGCCCAATCAACGCCCTACTCAAAGCAACTAAACGGTCTGTAATCGTGGCACTTGTCATTAACTCACCTGTCAACATAAAGAATGCAATTGCAGTTAATGGAACTGAGTCAATAGCTGTAAACATTTGACTAGGAATTAAAACAAGAGGCACAGCATCTGTGAGAAGAATATAAACAAATGGAATCAGTATTAATATAAAGCCAATTGGCGCTCCTAATAAAATTAGAAAAAGGAGCACTACAAGTAAAATAATACTTTCCATAAATACTTATAA
>CACHJL010000013.1 GCA_902580135.1 uncultured Pelagibacteraceae bacterium
GTAACTCAAAAATTAACTGAAAAGTATGATGCTGTTAAGTTCGCCAAACTTGGATCGGAAATCATTGGAGGAAAGGGAGGCGGAGGAAGAAAAGACTTTGCTCAAGCCGGTGGTCAGGATATATCTAAAATAGACGAAGCTTTAGAAAAAATTAAATCTTTAGTTTAATTTTTTTAATAAATTACGGTCAATTTCATCTAGAAATTGATTTGTCGTTAGGTATTTTGTAGAAGGTCCAACTAGTATAGCAAGATCTTTTGTCATTGATCCACTTTCTACACAATCAATACATACTGTTTCTAAAGTATTAGAAAAATTTATTAACTCATTATTATTATCTAATTTCCCTCTATGTGATAGACCTCTTGTCCAAGCAAAAATTGAAGCGATAGGATTGGTCGAAGTTTCTTTTCCTTGCTGATGCATTCTAAAGTGTCTTGTTACAGTTCCATGAGCAGCCTCAGCTTCCATTGTTCTGCCATCTGGTGCTAACAAAACACTAGTCATTAAGCCTAATGAACCATATCCTTGAGCCACTGTATCTGATTGTACATCACCATCATAGTTTTTGCATGCCCATATATACTTTCCACTCCATTTCATTGCACAAGCAACCATATCATCAATTAATCTATGTTCATAAGTTAAGCTATTTTTTTGAAATTCAGTTTTAAATTCTTCTTCAAAAATTTTTTGGAAAATATCTTTGAATCTCCCATCGTACTTTTTTAAAATTGTATTTTTTGTAGACAGATAAACTGGCCATTTTTTTATCAAACCATAATTAAAACAAGACCTTGCGAAGTCCTCAATAGATTTATCTAAATTATACATTGATAAAGCAATTCCAGGTCCTGGAAAATTAAATACTTCATAATTTTTTTCGTCTTTTCCATCTTCGGAAGTCCATTTAATTTCAAGCTTACCTTTTCCAGGTACTAAAAAGTCAGTTGCTCTGTACTGATCTCCAAATGCATGTCTTCCAATAATCAATGGATCGGTCCAAGATGGAACTAATTTTGGAATATTTTTGCAAATAATAGGTTCTCTAAATACTGTCCCCCCGATAATATTTCTAATTGTTCCATTAGGAGATCTCCACATTTTCTTTAAATTAAATTCTTTTACTCTTAATTCGTCAGCTGTTATTGTTGCACACTTAATACCAACTCCATTTTTTTTTATAGCTTTTGCACAATCTATTGTTATTTGATCATTTGTATCATCCCTGCTCTTCATGCTTAGATCATAATACTCAATACCTAAATCTACATAGGGAAGTATTAATTTGTTTTTAATGAAGTCCCATATGACTCTCGTCATTTCGTCTCCATCTAGCTCTACAATAGGGTTATTTACCTTAATTTTAGTCATTTATTGACATATCTTAATAGTTGAATTTATTCTTTTTGTATACATATTAACTCAAAATTAAAGGTTTGGCGATTATGTTAGATAAAATTTTTCCAAAAATTCATAATGAAGGATACAAGTTTATTGTAATCTTTATCTTAGGTACAATCATACTGTACTTTATAAGTGGTTTTTTAGGATTTATTGGGCTGGTCCTAACAATCTGGTGTTACTATTTCTTTAGGGATCCTGATAGAATTTCAATAGGTGACGAAAATTATCTTACAAGTCCCGCGGATGGATTAGTTTTGCAAGTTTTAGAGACAGATGGACCAAAAGAATTGGGTTTAGAAAGTAAAAAGTTTACAAAAGTTAGTATATTCATGAATGTTTTTGATTGTCATGTAAATAGATCACCATGTTCAGGAAAAATTTCTGAAATACTATACAAGCCAGGTAAATTTATTAATGCATCTTTAGACAAAGCAAGCGAAGATAATGAAAGAAATTATTATAAAATAAAAAATTCACACGGTGAAGATATAGTGGTAGTGCAAATCGCAGGGCTAGTAGCCAGAAGAATAGTGACAGAAACATCGGTTGATGAAGAATTGCAGCAAGGAAAAAGAATAGGAATGATAAGATTTGGTAGTAGAGCTGATTTGTATTTTGAAAATTACCAACCACTTGTAAAAGTTAATCAAAAAGCTATCGCTGGAGAAACTTTGATAGCAAAAAGATAGCTGTATGGAACAACCTAAAAATAATATTAAATTAGTATCTAAAAAAAATTCAAGAGTAATACTTCCAAACATATTAACTTTAATTGGAGTATGCATTGGATTAACATCAATTAAATTCTCTTTTGACGGAAACTTTCAACTAGCTATTATAGCTGTCATAGTAGCTGGAGTTATAGATGGATTAGATGGAAGAATAGCAAGATTAATAAAAGGAACTTCTAAAGTTGGTAAAGAATTAGATTCTTTAACAGATGTTATAAGTTTTGGAGTTGCACCTGCTTTTATAATGTATTTTTGGACTTTATCAGAGCTGGGAAGATTAGGATGGCTAATATCTCTAATTTATGTGATTTGTGTAGCTTTAAGACTTGCAAGATTTAATGTTAATTCAGAAGCAGAACCTTCTTGGAAAGATAATTTTTTCGAAGGAATTCCTTCTCCAGCAGGTGGAGTTTTAGTTCTTATGCCATTGATATATAGTTTTAGCGAAATTCAATTCTTCATTCCAAATTATAAAATTATAGTGTCAATTTTATTTATAGTTATTTCAATTCTATTAATAAGTAAATTGCCTACATATTCATTAAAAAAAATTGTTGTTCCAAGAAGTGCAACAATTTTTTTACTACTAATTGTAGTTTTATATTTTGGATTACTTTTAATTTACACATTTAATACGTTGATAATTTCTGGAGTACTTTACTTATTAATGATACCAATTAGTGCATTACATTATTTTAAAATTAGTAAAAATCATAATAATGTTGAAAATATTGACCATCATGAAGATGTTCTATAAATGAAAGAAAATGTAATTATTTCATTAGCAGACTCTAATTATTTTGAATTGTTAAATGAATTAGTTGATTCAATAAAAAGATTTGATCAGAGCAAAGAATTAGCAATATGTATTATGGATGCTGGATTAGCAAAGGATCAAATAGAAGTTCTTGAAAAAAAAGTAGATCAAATAAAAAAAGCAGAATGGGATATAGAAGTATCAGATAGCAGAATTAAAGGAAGGGAATGGTTAAAAAGTCAAGTTTCAAGAGCTTTTTTGCCAAAATATTTTCCAGGATTTAAAAAATATATTTGGATAGATGCCGATGCATGGATTAATTCATGGTATGCAATTGAACTATATTTAAAAGGATGCGAAAATAATAAATTAGCTATATCCACATCTGCAGATAGATCATATGGAAGAGTATTAAGAGCTGAATGGATTTTTGGTGGTTTTGCCAGAATTAAATCTCAAAATTATAAACATGCTAAATCTTCAGGATTTTCAGAAAAAATAGCGAGGGAAGTGGCTCTCAAACCCCATTTAAATATCGGTGTATTTTCATTAGAAGAAAGCGCACCTCACTGGGAAGTTTGGCAAAAAAATTTAAAAAAAGCGTTATCTTCAGGAAGAATCTGGGGATCAGAACAAATTGCAATGAATATTACAATTTATTCAGACAATCTTGATGTAGAGATATTGCCTGCTTATTGCAACTGGACATTAATTGATGCAATAAAATTTGATAAAAACAATAATACTTTTGTGGAACCGTATTTACCTAATCACGAAATAGGAATAATACATTTTGCAGGAAAAAATAATGATCGAATTCGAAATGATAAGAACTTTATTTCAAAAATCAAAACATTAGATGGAGATATTGTAAATAAAAGCCTAAGATTTAGGAATTAATTGAAAAAGAATAAATTCTCAAAAAATTGGATCATCAAACAAAAAAGAGATGTTTACGTTAAGCAATCTAAGATCGAGGGCTACAGATCTAGAGCTGTATATAAATTACAAGAAATAAATGAGAAATTTAAAATTCTAAAAAACGGTATTCAACTTGTTGATCTAGGTGCGGCACCTGGTAGCTGGTCACAGTTTGTGGTTAAAAATTTTAAAAACACAAAAATAGTCCTTATAGACCTTAAAGAAATCGAAAAAATAAATGATACACATCAAATAGTAGGTGATTTTACAGACGAAAATCAAAAAAAAAATATTATGGATTATTTTGATGGTAAAATTGACGCTGTCATTTCTGACATGGCAGTTAATACAACAGGTAACAAAAGCATAGATTCCATTGTTACTGGAGAATTAAGTGTTGAAGCATTAAACTTTTCAACTGATATTCTCAAAAAACAAGGATGTTTTGTATCAAAAATATTTATGGGACCATCATTTAATGAGATTATTACTATAGCAAAAAAAAAATTTAAACAGGTAAATGTGTTTAAGCCTCCTGCAAGCAGAAAAGACTCAAAAGAAAGTTTTATAATTTGCAAACAATTAAGATAGTTACTCTTTATTTTTCTGAAGAATCATTTATATAAGGACATGGATCCCATCAAAGAAGCCTTAACTTTTGACGACGTAACATTAGCCCCAAATTATTCTGAAATATTACCTTCAGAAACTAATACATCTACAAAGTTATCAAAAAATCTAAAACTAAAAATACCACTAATATCATCGGCCATGGATACTGTTACTGAAGGAAGAATGGCAATCTCTATTGCAGAAAAAGGTGGAATAGGAGTAATCCACAGAAACTTGAGTATTAAAAAACAAATTGATGAAATCCGAAAAGTAAAAAATAAAAAATTTTTAGTAGGAGCTGCAGTTGGGGCAAGTTTAGAAGAACATAAGAGAGCCGAAAGAATACTCAAGGAAAATTTAGATTTAATTGTAGTTGATACTGCTCACGGACATACAAAAAAAGTGTCAGATATAATTAAAAAGATAATAAAAATTAAACCAAAAAAGACTACGTTATGTGCCGGTAATATAGCAACAGCAGAAGCTGCAAAATTCTTAATTAAACTTGGTGTCGATATTATTAAGGTAGGTATTGGACCTGGATCAATTTGTACAACAAGATTAGTTGCGGGTATTGGTGTTCCACAATTAAGTGCCATAATAAATGTTAAGAAAGGTATAGGAAACAGTAAAACATCAATAATTGCTGACGGTGGGATAAAATTTTCAGGGGATATTGCTAAAGCTCTAGCGGCCGGAGCTGATGCAGTGATGATAGGTTCATTATTTGCAGGAACAGATCAAGCTCCTGGAAAAATTATAAAAAAAAATGGAAAACTTTTTAAAAGTTTTAGAGGCATGGGATCAATAGGCGCTATGAACAAGGGTTCAGCAGATAGATATTTTCAAATTAAACAAAAAAATACATCTAAATATGTACCAGAAGGTGTTGAAGGATATGTAAAATATAAAGGAAAGATAGATAATATAATTTTTCAATTAGTTGGGGGTTTGAAATCGTCCATGGGATATCTTGGAACAAAAAAAGTAATTGATTTAAGAAAAAAGCCTAAATTTTTTAAAATCACAAAGGCTGGTTTTTACGAAAGTATGGTACATAATATAGATGAAGTAAAAAAATAATTATGAAACAAATTATTACAATTATTATATTTTTTGGATTAATAACATCATCTTTTGCTGAAAAAAAAAGTTTTTTTGATGAAGCAAAAATTTTATTTGAAGAAGAAAAATACGAAGAATCAAAATTTTTATTTCAAAGAAATATTGTTTATAATCCAAAAAGTGCAGCATCATATCTTTACTTAGCAAAAATTTTTAATTTAGAAGAAAATAAAACAGAGCAAGAAAAAAACATAAATGCTACTTTGCTTCTAGATCCAAAAAATGAAGAAGCAATGTACATATTAATAGATATTGAGCTTAAAAGATCAAATTTTTCAAAGGCCGAAGAGTTAAAGAAAGATTTTAAAATTATTTGTTCAACAATGTGCAAAAAATTGACATCAATTAACAGTCGTCTTAAAGAATTTGAAAATAAAGATGCGTCTTGAAGATAGTCTTCAAAAAATCAAAATTATTGATTTTGGATCTCAATTTACACAGCTTATTGCAAGAAAAATAAGAGAGATAGGAATTTATTGTGAAATAATTAGTCATAATAAAATTAACAAAAATTATAAATTAGAAAGAAATGTTAAAGGTTTAATTTTATCTGGAGGACCTTTAAATGTATATCAAAGCAATAAAATAAAATTTAATAAAAATATTTTATTTGCAAATATTCCTGTACTTGGAATATGTTTTGGACATCAAATTATTTCAAAAGAAATGGGAGGCAAAGTTAAACAATCAAAATCAAGGGAATTTGGTCTAGCAAAAGTTATTAAAATTAATAATAGTATTTTAACTAAAAATTTTTTTTCAAACAATATAAATAATGTATGGATGAGTCACGCAGATGAGGTAATTAAGCTACCCAAGAACTTTAAAGTAATTGCAAAAACAAATAACTCTAAATTATGTATAATTGAAAATTCTAAAGATAAATTATATGGAATTCAATTTCATCCCGAAGTAACCCATACAAATAGAGGCAAAATAATACTAAAAAATTTTGTATTTGATATCTGTAAGATTAAAAAGAACTGGTCACCTAAAGATCAGAAAGCAAAATTGATTAAAGAAGTTAGAAATAAAGTCGGAAATTCAAAAGTAATTTGTGCTTTATCAGGTGGAGTAGATAGCAGCGTAGTCGCGAAGCTATTATCAAATGGAATAGGTAAAAACTTGACTTGTATTTTTGTTAATACTGGTTTGTTAAGAAAAGATGAGGAAAATCAAGTAGTAATTACTTTTAAGAAAAAATTTAAGATTAATTTAATATATGTAAATGCTGAAAAACAATTTTTGTCTAAGCTAAAAAATATTTCTGACCCAGAAAAAAAAAGAAAAATTATAGGAAATTTATTTATTAAAATTTTTGAAAAATACGCAAAAAAAATAAAAAACGTGAGATTCCTCGCGCAAGGAACATTGTATCCCGATCTTATAGAAAGCAAGTCAGTTACAGGAAGTCAAACTTCTAAAATTAAATCACACCATAATGTCGGTGGTCTTCCAAAAAAAATGAATTTAAAATTATTAGAGCCACTTAAATACCTTTTTAAAGATGAAGTAAGAAAACTTGGCTTAGAGTTAAATTTAAATAAAGATATTATATCAAGACACCCTTTTCCTGGACCGGGCCTTGCAATTAGAATGCCAGGCACAATAACAAAAGAAAAAATTAAAATACTAAAAGAAGCTGACTATTATTTCATTAAAGCTCTAAAAGATAACAATTTATATCATAAAATTTGGCAAGCATATGCTGCTTTATTGCCAGTAAAGACAGTCGGTGTTATGGGGGATAATAGAACTTATGAGTATTTATGTTTGTTAAGAGCAATAACTTCTGAAGACGGTATGACAGCAGATTTTTTTGAATTTAAAAAATCTTTTATGCAGTTTGTATCAAATCAAATTATAAATAATATCAGAGGTATAAATAGGGTAGTTTATGATATTACATCAAAACCACCAAGTACAATTGAATTAGAATAATATAATGGTTTCAAAAATTAATAAAATTATATCTAAAAAAAATAATTCTAAAATTGTTTGTCTTACCGCTTACTCAAAAAATATTGCTCAGGCAATAGATAAACACACAGACATAATTTTAGTAGGAGATTCACTTGGATCTACATTATACAATTTTAAATCAACAAGAAGTGTGACCTTAGAAATGATGATAAAGCATTCTCAAAGTGTACGCCAAGGTATTTCTAATAGCCTGATGGTAGTTGATATGCCTTATAATACATACAATAATACTTCTCAGGCGCTTAAAAATTGTAAAAAAATTATGAAATTGACAAAATGTGATGCTATTAAAATTGAAGGAGGGCAAAAGATAATTAAAATTATTGAAAAATTAATTAAAAACAACATTCCTGTAATGGGACATGTTGGAATATTACCTCAAACTACACGAGGCAAATTTAAATCTAAAGGTAAATCCACTAAACAGAGAAATCAAATAATCAGAGACTGTAAACTCATAGAAAATGCAGGTGCTTTTTCAATAGTTCTAGAATGTGTTCAAAGAAAATTGGCTAAGGAGATTAGCAATTCAATAAAAATACCTACTATTGGAATTGGATCTTCTAATAATTGTGATGGTCAAATTTTAGTAACAGATGATGTTTTAGGTTTCACTGATTCTAAAATGAAGTTTGTAAAAAAATTTATTGATTTAAAAAAAAGTATAACTAATGCAGCAAAAAAATTTAATAAAGAGGTAAAATCTAAAAAATTTCCTACAAAAAAACACTCATACTAAAAATATTTAATATAACTCTCATTAATATTTAAAATTTCTAAATCTACTAATCCACCTATTACCAGTTGAAGACCAACAATTAAAATGAACACTAAACCAACATAGGCTATCCAAATATGATTTTGAATATAGTTCGCCATATATGTAGCTAAAGCGCCAGTTAGAACAACTGATAACATAAGTCCAAATATCATAAATCCAAAATATCCTTTGGCAGCAGCAACCACACCAATTACATTATCAAAACTAATCATGATATCTGCAAATAAAACTTTTCCAATACTGTTAATGAAAGAAGGTTCTTTACCTTTTTTTGTAAAAGATTTTGCTTTTTTGATATCTAATAAATCTTTCCTTAAATCATTTACAATCCAAATCAACAATAGACCACCCAAAATTTTTATGAAGTAAAATTCAAATAAAACAGTTGCAAAAATTGCAAAAAAGATTTTAAAAACAAAAGCTCCAATTACACCCCAAAGAATTATTTGTTTTCTATTTTTGGGAACAAAATTTGAAGCAATAGATCCAACTATCACAGCATTATCTGCTGTTAAAATAATAGTGATAAAAATAATGTTAGTTAAAATAATAAGTTCTTCGATCAAGATATGATTATAATAGTAATTTTTCTCAATTTTTCAATATTAACCCTAAAATTTTTTATTGATTTAACTAAAAATTAATAATCAGATAGCAATTATAAAAAAATGGAGGAAGAATGAAATTTATAAAATATTTTATTACAACAATCATTTCTTTACTATTTGTAACGAACATTTCTTTAGCAGAAAAATGGGATATGGCTTTAGCTTATGGAGCTGGAAACTTCCATTCAGCAAACGCAGCTGAATTTGCAAAAAATGTAAGTGAAAAAAGTGGGGGAAAGTTAACAATAGTTACGCATCCAGGAGGATCATTATTTAAAGGTGGAGAAATTTTTAGAGCTGTAAGAACTGGCCAAGCTCAAATTGGAGAAAGATTTATGTCAGCTTTAGGAAAAGAAGATCCATTGCTTGAGATAGATTCGCAACCATTCTTAGCAACTTCTTATAGTGATGCTATGAAACTTTACAAAGCTTCAAAACCAGAAATTATCAAAGGTCTTGAAGAAAAAGGATTGGTATTTTTGTATGCTGTTCCATGGCCTGCACAAGGACTTTACAGTAAAAAAGAAATAAATAGTGTTGCTGATCTTAAAGGTTTAAAATTTAGAGCATACAATTCTGCAACTATTAGAATAGCCGAGTTGACTGGTATGGCACCAACTAAAATTGAGGCTGCAGAAATAAGTCAAGCTTTCTCAACAGGTGCCGTAGAAAGCATGATTACATCTCCAACAACAGGTAAAAATAAAAAAATATGGGAAAATGGAGTGAAATATTTTTATGATATTGCAGCATGGTTCCCAAAAAATATGATTATTGTTCATAGAGGAGCATGGAATAAATTAGATTCTGCTACTCAAGAATTAGTAATGAAAGAAGCAGCGGTGGCTGAAAGAAAAGGTTGGGATTTGTCAAAAAAAGGAAATGTAGCTGATAAAAAAGCTTTAGCAGCTGCAGGAATGCAAGTTGGAAAAGTAAATTCTGAACTACAAAACCATTTTCAAGAAGTAGGAGCAACTATGGCCGAAGAGTGGAAGAAAAAAGCAGGTAGCAGAGGCGCTAGTGTTCTTGCCGCATACAACTAAAATTAGTATAATTAAAAAGGCCGTTATTTAAACGGCCTTTTTAATATGTTTTACAAAATAGATAATTTTCTAAAAAAAATTTACAAATTTTCAGGATATATTGCTGCTTTGTTTTTAATCTTAGTAGCCACCTTTATTTTAATAGGAATAGCTTCAAGAATTTTTGGTTTTTATATTAGAGGATTGGCTGAATATTCGGGTTATTGTATGGCTGCATCATCTTTTTTTGCTTTAGCTTATACTTTTGTTGAAGGTGGACATATAAGAATTACTCTTTTTTTAGAAAAAGCTTCAGGAATAAAAAAAAAACTACTAGAAATTTGGTGCTTAGTTATCGCTAGCTTTTTTTCAGGATATGTAGCTTTTTATTTTATAAAAATGTTAAAAATTTCCTATGAATTCCAAGAAAGAAGCGAGGGTGCTGACGAAATTCTAATCTGGATTCCCCAAACGAGTGTTGCGATAGGTTCCTTCATATTTTTCATTTGCGTTTTTCATCAATTTATTTTGACAATATTTAATCAATCAAATGACTGAAATATTTTTAACTATTTTTTTTATTAGCGTTCTTTTATTTTTTTTAGGAACTGGAATTTGGGTTGCAATAAGCATGATAGGTGTTTCATCGATTGGTATGATATTATTTACCTCTAGACCAGTAGGAGATGCAATGGCGACTACTATTTGGGGAGCGTCATCATCATGGACATTAACTGCTTTACCTCTTTTTGTTTGGATGGGGGAAATTTTATTTAGGACAAAGTTATCAGAAAATTTATTTAAAGGATTAGCCCCATGGATGCAAAAGCTTCCTGGAGGGTTAATTCATGTAAATGTTGTAGGTTGCGCACTTTTTGCAGCAATTTCAGGATCTTCAGCTGCTACGGTCGCTACAGTAGGAAAAATGTCAATACCTGAACTTAGAAAAAGAAAATACCCGGAAAAAATATTATTGGGTAGCCTAGCAGGATCAGGAACTTTAGGTTTGTTAATACCGCCCTCAATAATTTTAATTATTTATGGTGTTACTGTTCAAGAGTCTATAGCCAAACTCTTTATCGCAGGAATAATTCCAGGAATCATGATTGCTTTAATATTTATGTCTTACGTAATTATCTGGTCTTTAATGAATAAAAAAAGCATGCCTAAATCGTTAGAGAATTCTTCATTTATAGAAAAAGTTAAAAAATCAAAACAGCTAATGCCAGTAATTTTATTAATTTTAGCAGTAATTGGATCTATTTACACAGGTATAGCTACCGCAACCGAAGCTGCCTCTTTAGGTGTAGTTGGGGCATTAATTTTATCTTTTTTTCAAAGGAGTTTAACTAAAGAAACATTTAGAGCATCTCTATTAGGAGCCACAAAAACTTCATGCATGATTGCTTTTATTTTAGCTGGCGCAACTTTTTTATCTCTTGCAATGGGTTTTACTGGTTTGCCAAGAAATTTAGCAATCTGGATACAAGGAATGAAATTATCACCCTATATTTTAATTTTTGTACTTATGATTTTTTATATTATCTTGGGAATGTTCTTAGATGGTATTTCTGCTGTCGTTTTAACAATGGCAATAATTGAACCAATGATTAGACAAGCAGGATTTGATATGATTTGGTTTGGAATATTTTTAGTAATAGTTGTTGAAATGGCTCAGATAACCCCTCCAGTAGGTTTTAATTTATTTGTATTACAGGGAATGGCAAATAAAGATATGGGCTTTATTGCTAAAAGTGCATTTCCACTTTTTTTACTAATGATATTTGCTTTAATTTTAATTATTTTTTTCCCAGAAATAGTTTTATGGATGCCACAACAAATGATTCAGAATATTAATTAATATTTAGATTTTTTTTTTCCTTCTATGATTTCTTTTAGATCTTTATATTCTTCACAGTTGCAATTTTTTAATACACTTAATCTTTCTTTAGCAAGATCTACTCGATTAGTAGCAAAGTATAATTCACCAAGATACTCATTTATTCCATTATGATTAGGATCAATTTTTAATCCTAGCAAATAATATTCTTCACCTTTTTTAAAATCTCCAAGTTTTCTGGAAGTAAATCCTAAGTAATTTAAAGTATCTGGCTGGTTTGGTTTTTCTTTATTGGCCTTGACCAATAATTTTAAAGCTCTTTCATATCTTTTTTTTGCTTTTTCATCTTTACCTTTTGCTTCATATTTTTTTGCAACTTTTATCAATTTATAGGCTTGATTATAATTTGATTTTTTGCTCCCTCCCGAGGTTGCCGCAGAGTAGGAGTAGGAAGTTAAAATAAAAAACAATATAGTAGTGTTAATAATTCTTAGTAACATTTAAATAAATTTTTTCATCTTATCTAGTGGTTTTAAAATTACTTCATTCTCTATTAAGTTCATTTTAATAGCTTGTGCAGTTTTTAAAGAACTTAAATTATCACCATGTATACAAACAGAATCTATTTCACAAGGTATCTGCTTACCACTGTGACAATTTAAAGCCTGATTTTTAATCATATTTAACACATGAAGTTTTGCTTGTTCAGGATCAATAATGAGTGCATTAGGCTTTTTTCGAGAAACTAAATTACCATCATCCTCATAATTTCGATCAGCAAATATTTCACATGCTATTTTCATATTTAATTTTTTAGCAGCATCTTCCATTTTAGATCCAGTAGGAACTAAATATATTAAATCTTTACTTATTTCATTTATCGTTTTAGCCAAAGTTGTTGCTAATTCTATATCTTCACATGCCATATTATTTAAAGCTCCATGAGGCTTAATATGAGTTACATTTTCCCCATGTTTTGCAGCTATCTCTTGTAAAATTGCATATTGATCGATTATTAGTTTTCTAATTTCTGAAGATGATAAATTCATTCTCTTCCTTCCAAAATTTTCAGGATCATTAAACGATGGATGCGCACCAATACTAACCCCATTATTTTTCGATATTTCAACCACTTGATTCATTGATTCATCGTCACCAGCATGATAGCCGCAGGCAACATTGGCAGAATTAACTATTTTGAGTAATTCAGGATCATGCTTGTTTGAATGATGCTTTGATTTTTCACCTAAATCACAATTGATATTAATTTCCATAGTTTTATTAGTTGAAGTATAACATGGCATGATTAAAAATATATCAAATCTTGGTGACGCAGCTTTATATTGTGATTTTGGAATAAAAGTTGATAAAGAAACTAATGCCAAAGTTATAAAATATTTTAAAAATATTAAGGAAAAAAAAATTAAAGGAGTTACAAATGTTACTCCATCTTATAATAAATTAATTATTTCATTTGATTTAAAAATAACCAATTTTACTGATCTTAAAAAAATAGTTGAAAATTTAGAATTAAAAGAATTTTTAAAAAATAAGAGCAAAACAATTCAAATTCCTATTTGCTGTGATAAAAAATTTGCACTTGATTTAAAAAATTTAGAAAAAAAACTTAAAATTTCAGAGGATAAAATTTTTCAAAAATTTTTTTCAAAAGAATATTACTGCTATATGACTGGATTTATAGCTGGTCATCCCTTTCTAGGAGATACTGATTTGTCACTAAGGGCGAAAAGATTAGAGACGCCAAGAGTTAAAATCCCAAAGGGATCTGTTGGTATAACAGAGCAATTTTGTAATATTTATACATTTGAAAGTCCTGGAGGCTGGAACATCATTGGTAATACACCATTAAATATTTTCGATAAAACAAATCAATTAGAGCCAAATTTAATTAATCCAGGAGACACAGTTTCTTTTAATCAAATTTCATTAGATGAATATAAAAAATATGAATAAATCTTATTTCGAGGTAATTAGACCAGGTATTAATACTACTTTTCAAGATTTAGGTAGAAAAAATTTATATCATATTGGTATTCCATTCAGTGGAGCAATGGATAATAGAAATTATACATTAGCCAATGAAATTGCTGGAAATAAAATTAATTCACCTGTTATTGAATTTGCATTTCAAGGTCCTTTAATGAGATTTAAAGGAAAAAAGATTTACTTTAACATAACTGGAAATGTGAATTTTTATATTTTAAAAAAAAAAGAAAAAATAAAAGGAAACTGTTATCAGAATTATATTTTAGAAAATGGAGATGAATTAGACATTCTTTCCACTGATAAATCTGTTTATGGATATTTATCAATTAGTGGCAGTTTTGATATAGAGTCCCAATGGAATAGTTTTTCAACTAATATAAAAGCAAATATTGGAGCTAATGATGGAAAAAAAATAGAACAAGGTCAACAAATCAAAATTATTGATGCTAATTATAAAAATCCAAAAAGACAATTAGATTATATAAATTCAAAAATTGAAAATATTCGAGTAATCAAAGGAACAAATTTCAATTATTTCACAGAGAAAAGTAAAAAAAATTTTTTTAATAAAGAATTTAAAGTCACAAAATTAAGCGACAGAATGGGTATGAGATTAGAAGGTGTTAAAATAGAAAACGATGTTGATACCAATATAAAATCAGAAGGTATCATTAAAGGAGTAATTCAAGTTCCAGCAGATGGAAATCCTATAATTATGTTGTCAGACCATGGAACTATTGGTGGTTATCCAAAAATTGGCGTTGTTATAAGTGCTGACTATGACAAATTAGTTCAATTACCACCAGGGTCCAAGCTGAAATTTAAAGAAATAGATCTAGCGGACGCAGAATTACTATTTAAGCTTTATGAAATGGAAACTAAAAATTTAGTTTCAAAAATAAAATGAATTTTATTTCAAAATTACCCGGACCTTTTTTAGTTTTTTTAGGAGCATTTTGCTTAAGTTTTGGCGGTTTAATAGTAAAATCTTTTGAAGGCGCTACTTTATGGCAAATTCTTTTTTGGAGACAGTTTTTTTTTGTATTGTTGATTGCTGTATTTTTATTATTTACTTATAAAAAAAAGGTATTCCTCGCTTTATATCAGTCTGGATTGCCAGGATTTATTGGTGGATTAATACTTGGTTTGGGTTTTAGTGCTTATGTTTTTGCAATGTATAATACTACTGTAGCAAATGCTAATTTTATAATTCAAACACAGGCAATTTTCCTTGCAATTTTTGGCTATTTATTTTTAAAGGAAAAAATATCTAAATTGACATTAGCATCAATAATTCTAGCTATGTCTGGAATTTTATTGATGGTAGGAAATTCTTTGTCACCAGGACAATTGTTTGGAAATTTAGTGGCATTTATTATGCCAATTTCATTTGCAGTTTTAATTATTATTGTAAGAAAATATCCGAATGTAGATATGGTACCCTTACAACTTGTTGCTGGAATAGTTGCCATGTTGATAGGTTACTTTGTTTCTTCAAAAATTTCTGTGTCTACACATGATCTAATTTTAGGATTTTTGGCTGGTTTTTTTCAAGTTGGACTTGGCTTTATTTTTATAACTATTGGAGCAAAGAAAACATTATCTGCAATGGTTGGAATCTTAATGATGACAGAGGCAGTCCTAGGACCTTTATGGGCTTGGATCTTTTTAGATGAAAATCCACAACTTTATGCATTAGTTGGAGGTTCAATTATTTTATTTGCAGTATTTATTCAATTCTATTCGTTATTAATTAAAGAAAAAAAAACTACATGAAAATTGCAGTAATAGGATCAGGTATTTCGGGTTTAAGTGCAGCTTATTACCTTTCAAAAAAACATAAAGTAGATTTATTTGAAAAAGAAGATCATTTTGGAGGACATTCATATACTTTAGATATTTTGATCAATGAAAAAAAAATTTCAGTAGATATAGGATTCATTGTTTTTAATCATCAAACATATCCAAATTTAATTAATTTTTTTTTAGAAAATAAAGTTAATATTGAAAAAAGTGACATGTCTTTTTCAGTATCTGTCCAAGGTACAAGTTTTGAATATTGTGGAAGAGGATTAAAAGGAATGTTTTCAAATAAATCAAATTTATTTAATGTTAGTTTTCTTAAAATGTTTTTTGACATTATAAAATTTTATAATCACTGCGATAGAATTTCTGACTTAAAACAAGAAATTACATTAGGAGAGTTTTTAAAAAAAAAAAAATTATCCAAATCTTTTATTGATTATCATTTAATACCAATGGTTTCAGCAATATGGTCTATGCCTCCTTATGAAGCAAATAATATGCCATTAAAGTTTTTTATAAAGTTTTTTCAAAATCATGGTTTATTTAAATTAAAAAAAAGACCTGAGTGGTATACAGTTACAAATAGAAGTAAATCTTATGTAAATAAAATTTTATCTAAAATTAGTGGTGAGCATTATAAAAATTATAAAATTAACAATGTTAAAAGAATATCAACTGGTGTTCAAGTGTGCTATGGCGGAGAAAATGAATTTTTTGACTATGATAAAGTAGTTATTGCAACTCATGCAGATGAGGCCCTATCGCTAATAGAAAATCCACTAGAAGAAGAAGAAAATATATTATCAAATTTTAAATACAAAGAAAACTTTGCAGTTGTACATACAGATGAAAATATTATGCCAAAAAATAAAAAAGTATGGTCATCTTGGAATTCACATGTCAAATCTGAATCTCCGAATAAAAATTCATTAACTTATTGGCTTAATTTATTACAAAATTTAAGATGCAATGAAAATATATTTTTAACTTTAAATCCAACTTTACAAATATCAGAAAATAAAATATTAAAAAAAGTTAAATTCACCCATCCATATTTTGATCAAAATACTTTAGATAATCAAAATAAATTAAATTTATTACAAAATAAAAATAACATTTTATTTTGTGGAAGTTATTTTGGTTATGGTTTTCATGAAGATGGAATAAAATCATCTATTGAAATGATTAAATTTTTAGATGATTAAAAATTCAATAATTTATGACGGGAAAGTTATTCATAGAAGGTTTAAACCTAAAGAACATTATTTTAAGTATAAAGTATTTTCACTATTAATTGATATTGATGAATTAGAGGTAATACAAAAAAAAATTAAAATATTTTCTTACAATAAATTTAACATTATAAGTTTTTTTGATAAAGACCATGGCCCAAGAGACGGAACACCTATTAAGAATTGGGTAATAGATAATTTAAAAAAAATAGGAATTAATAATGAAAAAATACAAATTAAATTATTTTGCTATCCTAGAATTTTTGGTTATGTTTTTAATCCTTTAAGTATTTTTTTTATTTACGATCAAAATTCAAAATTAATATCAATCTTGTATGAAGTTAAAAATACATTTGGTGAACAGCATACTTATGTATTCAAAACTAATGATGACAAAATAATAACAAATAATTGTACTAAAAAATTCCACGTTTCTCCCTTTATAAATATGGAATGCCACTACTATTTTAGGGTACTAAAAAACTCAGAAAAAATTTCAATTATTATTGATCAAAAAGATAAGGAGGGAAAGCTTCTTTATGCATCCCAAGATGGAAAAGCAAAAGATTTTAACGAAAAAAATTTAATAATTTCCTATATTAGCCACCCTTTAATGACGTTAAAGATTATTGCCGCAATACATTATGAAGCATTAAAATTATGGTTAAAAGGAATTAAAATCATCAAACGTAAATTAAAGATAAAAAATAATATATCTATTGAGTAAAAATGAATTTAAATATCGTTACAGACAAAATTGTTTTCAATTTTCTTAAGTTAATTAAGCATGGAAATTTAGAATTAACTAATTACGATAACAAAAAATTCATTTTTGGAAATTCTGATGATGAGTTAAAAGTAAAAATCAAAATTAATAAACCTGGATTTACTTATCAAATAATAAAAAATGGAAGCATAGGATTAGCGGAAGCCTATATTAAAGGTGACTTCGAAACAGACAATCTAACTAATTTAATTGAATTGTCTGCAAAGAATATAAAACTAATTCATAAATTTTCAGGTTTTTTAGACTTTTCTTTTATTAATTCAGTAAAAAATATTTTTATAAAAAATAATAAGGTAAGAAGTAAAAAAAATATTTCTAAACATTATGATTTGGGAAATGAATTTTTTTCATTATGGCTAGATCCAAGTTTAACTTATTCAAGCGCTATATTTGATAAAGAAGAAAAAAATTTAGAGTCTGCGCAAATGAATAAATATAAAAAACTAATATCTCTAATCAATCCAAAGCCAGGTGATAAAATTTTAGAAATAGGTTGTGGCTGGGGAGGTTTTGCAGAATTTGTCGGTAAAAATCATGATATCAAAATGGATTGTATAACAATATCACAGAAACAATTTGATTATGCTAAAAAAAGAATTTTTGAAAACGGTCTTAACGAAAAAATAAAAATTAAATTAAAAGATTATAGAGATATCCAAGAAAAATATAATTCTATTGCATCTATAGAAATGATTGAAGCTGTAGGAAAAAACTATTTACCTAGTTATTTTCAAACAATAAAATCAAATTTATCTGCAAACGGCAAAGCAGCTATTCAAGCTATAACTATAAATGATGATCTTTTTGAAAGATATAAATCAAAACAGGATTTTATCCAAAGATATATTTTTCCTGGAGGATTTTTGCCGTCAAAAAAAAGTTTATATGACTTATCACTAAATAAAGGTTTGGCTATTGATAAATACGAATCTTATGGATTTCATTACTCAAACACATTGAAATTGTGGAGAGATGAATTTTTAAGCAAGTGGGACCAAATATCTAAGCAAGGCTTTGACCTAAATTTTAAAAGAATGTGGAATTTTTATTTATCTTATTGTGAAGCAGGATTTAAATCAAAAAATATAGATCTTATACAATTTTCACTACAAAATAAGTAAGTTGATTTTATGAAACAATTTATGAATATTAAATTTTTTTTATTGATTGTAAGTCTTCTATTTATTACAAGCTGTTCAGGTAAACAATCCATGAAACCAGAAGATTTTAAAGATAAACAACCAAGATTAATCATTGAAGATTATATGTCAGGAAATGTAAAGGCTTGGGGTATACTTCAAAATCGATCTGGTAAAGTAACAAGACAATTCTCTGCAGATTTAAACGGGAAGTGGGATGGCAAACAATTAATTTTAGACGAAAAATTTATTTGGAATGATGGAGAGGTTCAGAAAAGACAATGGAAAATCAACAAAATTGACAATCATAATTACGAGGGAACCGCAGGAGACGTAGTAGGTACTGCAAAAGGTTATTCTTATGGGCCAGCCTTTAAATTTGAATATGTATTGTTAGTGCCAATAAAGGGAAGAGAAATAAAAATTACTTTTGACGATTGGATTTTTATGCAAGACGAAAAAGTAGCAATAAATAGAGCCAAGATGACTAAATTCGGTATTAAGGTTGCTGAGCTTACAGTTATGTTTGTTAAAGATTAATCTAAAGCTTTTGATATTTAGTTAATTTTTTTATCAATTTAAAATAAATTTTATCAGGTAAAATTTTAAGAAATTTTAAAATTAATGTTAGTTCTTTAGGAAAATCAATTTCAAAACTAGAGCCACTTACCAATCCATTATAAATTTTATTTGCTGCAAATTCAGGAGTTTTTAAAAAAGGCATTTTAAATTCATTTTTATCAGTCATAGGT
This sequence comes from uncultured Pelagibacteraceae bacterium, assembly GCA_902580135.1. Taxonomy (GTDB): domain Bacteria; phylum Pseudomonadota; class Alphaproteobacteria; order Pelagibacterales; family Pelagibacteraceae; genus Pelagibacter. The sequence continues at coordinate 19,511 of CACHJL010000013.1, forward strand.
GTTTTGATAAAACCCGGTGAAATCAATGAAACTCTTACATTGTGTCTTCCAAAATCAAAATAAAGGCTTTCAGCCAAATTATTCAATGCTGCTTTTGAAGCCCCATATCCAGTAGAATTTGGTAAACCTCTATACCCAGCTATGGAAGAAACAATTGATATATGTCCACTCTTATTTTCTTTAAAATATTTTTCTACTACTTTAATACAATTAAGAGTACCAAAGAAATTTACCTCCATAACTTTTTTCATTTGATCTATATCAATATCTTTTTCCTTTTTTGGGTCCCAAGTCCCTGTAGAAAAAAAACATATATCAATTTTTTCATATGTATTTTTAATTTTTTCGAAAACACTTTCACAACTTTTTCTCTCGGTGACATCTAAAGGAAAGGATTTAATATTTTTATTCGATTTAGTAAGTTGATTTAATAAATCATCTCTCCTCGCTGATGCGGCAACTTGCCATCCTTCATTAGCAAATTTCAAAGCTAAAGATCTTCCTATTCCGCTACTTGCACCAGTTATCCAAATGTTTTTCATAACAATATAATATCTATTTTTTTTATTTATGTAATATTAAATATGCGACAGGATGCATATGGTAGATTGTTAATAACAAACTAAGTCAAAGACATGTTTAAAATTATTATAATTTACGAAGCTGTATTTTTTCTTTTTTGGAATGTTATATATTATTCTAGCTCTGGTATAGAAAATTGGTTTGAGGAAAAAATTTTAACAGCTATTTTTGTTGTTCTTTCAACAATGGCTCTAGGATTTACTGTAGTTTATATAGTTTATATAAGTGCAAAAATGTCTGGAATAATAGATAGATTAAATAAATTAAAAGATCCTAGAAAAAATACTCAATATTAATTTTATAAAAATCCTCAAAAACAATTTAATGAGTCTAAATACAGAAGAAGTTATACCTAAGGAATTTTCTAATAATAAATAGTAAAATATAATGAATTTTAAACCTAACAGATCTTATGCAATCAAAAAATTAGAAGATTTTATAAAAAATGGTTTAGGAGACTACTCAAAATTAAGAAACTTTGATTTTGGTCCAAAAAAAAGAGGCAATATTTCATGTTTGTCACCATATGTAACACATGGAGTTATAAGTGAAGTAGAATTAATAAAAAAATCACTAAACAAATATTCTTTTGTTAAGAATGAAAAGTTTATTCAAGAAATTATGTGGAGAACTTTTTGGAAAGGATGGATGGAATTAAGACCCGATGTTTGGAAAGACTATTTATTAGAATTAGAAAAAATCAAATATAAATATAAAGAGGATCAAAATTATCAAACAGCTATTAATGGAAATACTGATATCGAATGTTTTAATGAGTGGGTTAGCGAATTAAAAGAAAATAACTATTTACATAATCATACTAGAATGTGGTTTGCTAGTATTTGGATATTTACATTGGAATTACCATGGCAATTGGGAGCAGAATTTTTTATGCAACATCTTTATGATGGAGACCCAGCATCCAATACATTGGGCTGGAGATGGGTAGCTGGAATTCAAACAAAAGGAAAAAACTATTTAGCAAGTGAATGGAATATAAAAAAATTTACAAACAACAGATTTAAAAATATTAAGTTGAATGAGAATGCGTTACCAAAAAAATCACAAAAATTTTATTCTATTATGAAAAGAGATTTTCTTAATCATGAAATAATAAAAAATAAAAATTTACTAGTCTTCGAAAACAATTTATCTTTTGAGTTAAGTGATTTAATAAAAAAAAAATTTAATAAAATTCAATTAATTACAAATAAAAATAAAAATAGAAAAATAAAGTTAAGTGAAAATACAATGAATTTTAAATTAGGTTTATTTGAGGATCAGAAGAAAAGACTTGAAGAAAAATCTATTGAATGTGAAATATTAGACATTAGTGAAATTGAACATACAATAGAAGCATATTTACTATATCCAACTGTAGGTGAAACCTTAGATTACATAAAATCAAAAAACTTTAGTAAAATTACTTTTTTATATAGAAAACTAGATCAATTTTCTTGGCAATATTGTAATAAAGGATTTTTTAATTTCAAAAATTATATTCCAAAAATAATAAAAGAGTTTAGTTAAAAGCACATTTTTTTGAGCAATATTTTACATTATTCCAATTAAGACGCCATTTTTTACGCCAAACAAAAGGTTTCTTACAAACGAGACATATTTTGGAAGGTAAATTAATCTTTTTCATTTGAGTTGCTTTCTATTTTTTAAAAATAGAAAATACGCAACAAACTCATATCCATAGTGAAAAAGAATAAAGAAAAATTTTATAGAAAATAATCTTGATAAAAATTTATATTTTGGAATTTTCGACCAAATTACAACAAAAGCTTTAGCTCCCGCTATAACTTCTCCATCATCAATTATATGAAGTCTTCTTAATAATTCAGATTGTTTTTTAGATGTTAGCTTTAAAGCATCATCATTGTTAGTTATATCGATCCACTCTAAATTGCTATCAGCAATTTTTTTATAGTGATTTATTTCTAATCTGCACACACTACATGAATTGTTAAAAAAAACTTTAATTGCCATAGGTATTTTTATTTATAAATTTTTCTGCTTCAGATAAAATTAGTTTTTTTCTTTCAGGTTTCATTTTATCAAATATTTTTACCATCATTGAAAGTCTAGGATTTTTTATAAAAAACGCTCTATTTCTATTTATAAACCTCCAATATAATCCATCCATTGTATTGCACCAACTTCCTTTTTTAAAATCCATCATTTTCATAAAATAACTTGATCCACAAATATATGGTTTTGTAGCAAAAATTCCTCCATCACTAAACAATCCCATTCCATAAACGTTTGGTACCATCACCCAATCTGAAGAGTCTACAAACATTTCCATAAACCATTTATATACAATTTTTGGGTTTAGTTCACATAGGTTCATTATATTAGATAATATCATTAACCTTTCAATATGATGAGACCAACCATTTTTGAGTGCATTTTTAATTGCATGATCTAAAGGCGGTAGGCCTGTTGTTCCGTAATACCAAGAATCTTTCATTTTTCTATTTTGATTAAAAAAATTTTTATTTTCCATGTCATCACTATACTTTTGATAAATACCTCTCATAAATTCTCGCCAACCAATTATTTGTCTCAAATAACCTTCTAAAGAATTAAGTCTAATTTTATTTTTTTTATGAAAATCTAAAGTTTTAGAAATAATAAAATCAGGAGTTATTAAACCAAGATTAATATATGGACTTAATGCACTATGAAATAAAATATTACTATCTTGATTTACAGCATCTTCATAGTCACCAAATAGATTTAGTTTCTCTTTAATAAAAAAATTAAAAAACTTAACTACATCATTATATTCTGTTGCAAACCAAAAATTTTTTGTATCTCCCGGATGATTCTTGAAATGTTTTTCTACTATTGGTTTTAAAGTTTTGGTATGCTTGGTTTCTAGAATTTTAGGTAATTTTGGAACTGAAATATTTTTAGGAAGTCTTTTTCTATTATCTTCATCAAAACTCCATTTATTTCCTTCGGGATTTCCATTTTTATTTATTAAAACATTAAGTTTAATTCTTGAACTTTTATAAAAGGTAGCCATGAAAGGTTTTTTACTTTTTGATAAATAATCATTAAATTCTGTCCTAGAATTTAAAAACATAGGTGATTGTATTTTATTCAACTTTAATCTATTTTTTTTGGCAAAATTTTCAATTTTCTTTTCAAAAAACTTATCTTCGATCTCAAAATTTGTTATTTCAGATATTTTCTTTGATTTTATTAATTTATCAATTTTATCCAAGTAGCTCTTTTTAAAATCTAATGAGTCAATTTTTGAATATTCTATTTTGAATTTATTTTTTTTAAGTTTATCCGCATAAGATCTCATTGCAGATAAAAACAATAATATTTTTAATTTATGATGTTTTTCGTAAGTACATAGCTCATAGTCTTCTGCCATAAATACAAGGTGGTCATTTTTGAAGCGGTTAATGTTTTTTAATGGAAATAATTGATTTCCAAGTATAAGTAACAATTTCATAATATTAAATTATATATGTCAGAAAAATATCTTATTGTCGGTGCGACAGGTTCTATCGGTTCAAGCTTAGCTACTCAGCTATATGAGTCTGGTAAAGATGTCCATCTTGTTGGAAGGGATGAAAATCAAATAAAATCATTATCTGAAAAGTTTAATTCAGACTATTCAGTTGTAAATGTTTTAGATGATGGTTTTGTAGACAAAATTAAAGCTAATATTGATGATGTTAAAGGTATTGTTTATTGCGTAGGATCAATAGATTTAAAACCATTAAAATTGGCTTCTGAAAGTGATTTTAATAAATGCATGAAATTAAACTTATATTCAGCAATAGATTTAATAAAAGGATATCAAGACAGTTTAAAAAAAAATAATGGATCCATTGTTTTATTTTCAACAGTTGCAGCACAAAGAGGGTTTACCAATCATTCAATTATAGCTTCTGCAAAAGCTGCAGTTGAAGGGTTAACAGTTTCTCTAGCAGCAGAATTTGCACCAAATATAAGAGTAAATTGTGTTGCTTTAAGTCTAACAAATTCAAAAATCGCACAACCTTTATTAAAAAACTCAGCCCTTGCTCAGGGAATAGCAAAAGCTCATCCATTAAAAAGAATCGGAGAAGGAAAAGATGGAGCGGCCCTTGCTAAATTTTTAGTTACCGAAGAAAGTTCTTGGGTAACAGGTCAGGTAATTGCTGTTGATGGGGGAAGATCAAAACTTTCTTAAAAGATAAAAATAATATATTATAGTCAATATATTATGGATGATGTTGTAATAGTTGGTGGAGGTATAATTGGAGCTGCAACAGCTTATTTTTTATCGAAAGAAGGTAGAAAAGTTAAAGTAATTGAAAGAGATCCAACTTATAAGTCAGCCTCTTTTCCTCTGTCATTAGGTGGTTTCAGAAGACAATTTTATCAAAAAGAAAATATTCTTTTAGGGAAATTTGCTAAAGATTTTATTTTTCAAATTCCAGATTTATTAAAAACAGAAAAAAATCCAAACCCTACCGCAAGCATGGTTCCAAATGGATATTTATTAATGTTTGGCAAGAATGATGCTGAAGAACAGTATAGAGCACTGGAACATCATAAAGAGTGCGAAGCTGGAACAAAAAATATAAAAGGTTCAGAGTTGAGTAAAATTTTTCCATACATTAATAATGAAGGCATAGAAACTGCAACTTACACAGATAATAAAAGTGAAGGTTGGATCGATCCTTTTATGTTTCATAGTGCTCTTAAAAGTAAAGCAATAGAACTCGGAGCAGAATTTTTAAAAGGAGATGTAAAAAGTTTATCTGATATTAATGCAAAAACTATAGTATCAGCAGCAGGTTGCTGGACAAAAGAACTGCTAGAGGATATACCTGTAGTGCCACAAAAACATACAGTTTTTAGAGTTAAATGTCCTAAGCATTATCCTGAAATGCCATTAACTGGAGACTTAACTACTGGAGTCTATTGGAGACCAGAAGGTAAAGAATATTTAGCTGGATCTCCTTTATCTTTATTCGATGCTGAAGATCTTGAGCCAGCTTGGAACGATTTTGAAGAATTAGTGTGGCCTGCTCTTGCAAAAAGAATACCTGCATTTGAAGAATTAAAATTAACTGGTGGTTGGGCAGGTTATTATGATTGTAATAAACTTGATAATAACGCCGTAGTAGGAAAACATCCGAAATATGAAAATGTTTATATGGCTTCCGGTTTTACTGGAAGAGGATTAATGCAAGCTCCTGGAATTGGAAGAGCTTTAACTGAATTGATTACAACAGGAAGTTATCAAACAATAGATATTAGTGTTTTTGCTGTTGAAAGAGTATTAAATAGTAACGCCAGGCCCGAACCTTACGTATTATAATATTTAGGAACCCCAAATATTACTTAATATTCTCTCCCTTTTGCACGCTTTTTTATATCTTAAATAATTTTCAAAATACTCCTGATAATAATCTTGATGTTTGTCTTCAGCTTTATAAAAAATTTCAAATTTTTTTACGTAAGTAACAACTTTTTTTTTGAATTTTTTTTCAAACTTTTTAACATCTCTTTCAATTAAATTTTTTTGGATTTCATTTTCATAAAAAGCAACAGATCTATAGCTGTAACCTTTGTCACAGAATTGACCATAAGCATCAAAAGGATCAATATTAATCCAAAAATTATTTAACAGCTCTTCATAGGAAATTTTTTCACTATCATAAATTATTTCAACAACTTCAAAATGACCAGTGTCTCCATAAGTAACTTCTCTATATGTTGGGTTTGCAGTTATGCCACCCGAATAACCTGAAATAACTTCTTTTACACCTTTAAGTTTTTCAAATGACTCTTCCATACACCAAAAACAACCTCCAGCAAAATAAGCTTTTCCTATATTTTGAGAAACCACTACTTTGGTTGAAAAAAATAAAATTAAAAAACTAAAATATAAAACTTTCATTAAAAAATAAAAATATTGTATCCCATTCTTATAGCAACAAAAATTACCAATAGGGAAGTTATTAATGCAAGAGTTTTTGTAGAAAGTAATTTTAAATTTAATAAATTTCCTAATTGCCCCCCAACAAAAACTGCCAATAATAAGAAAAAATATTCTTTTATTTCAATTAAGTTCTGATTTTTGGTTAATTGACCAATTATTCCAAATATAGAGTTTATTAAAATAAATAACGATACAGCAGTAGTTATATGCTTAGGGTTAGCGGCTCTAAATAAATACAGAATGGGACCTAAGAAAATTCCACCACCTATCCCAACAATTCCTGAAACAAATCCTAAAATTATACCAATTAAAAATGAGAAATATAATGGCAAGGCTTTATAACTAGATGAATTATTTCCATAAGACTTAAAGTTTATTAATAGTAAAATTCCTGCAATTCCTAATACAAAAAATAAAATGATTTCAAATAATTCTTTATCAATTTGGATAGACCCTCCAATAAGAGCAAAAGGTATGGATCCAAATAAGTAAGGTAGAAGAAGTTTAAAATTAAAATTTCCTGCTCTTATGTAATTAAAAGAGTTACCGCAAACCACAATTATATTGCAAGCCAAGGCAATAATGGGAAATATTGTATAAGGAATTCCCCATAAAAGTAATAAAGCTAGATAAGTAGAGCCCCCTCCAAAGCCGACACTGGAGTAAATTAATGCAGTTATAAGAAAAAAAATTGATAATATAGTCATAAAAATAAATTATGAATGTAAATATAGCATTATTAACAGTTACTGACACAAGAACTTTAAAGACAGATAAATCAGGAAATTTACTTTTAAAAAAAATTAAAAAAGCTAAGCATAATTTAATTGAAAGAAAAATTTGCAAAGATAATAAAAAAGATATTAAAAAAATTCTCAAAAATTGGTTAAAAAAGAAAAAAATAGACGTTATTATTACAACAGGCGGAACAGGATTAACAGGAAGAGATATTACTCCAGAAGCTATCGAGGAAATAGCTGATAAAAAAATACCAGGTTTTGGTGAAATTTTTAGATTCATTAGCTTAAAAACAGTAGGGACTTCTTCAATTCAATCTAGAGCTTGCGCAGTATTGGCCAAGGGCAAATATATATTTGCATTACCTGGTTCATCGGGAGGAGTTACAGATGCTTGGGATCAAATTTTAGTACATCAATTAAATATAAAACATAAGCCTTGTAATTTTGTAGAACTATTTCCAAGACTCAAAGAAAAGTAGGATTATTTATTTTCTCTAGTTGCGATAAATACTCCAAATGAAGCAATTAAAAACCCAAAAATATCATAGGTACTTAGCGATTCATTTAAGAACAGCCAAGCCATAGCAGCTGATGTTGCTGGAATTAAGAAAAATATTGTTACAGTTTTGCTAGCAGAATTATTTTTTATTAAATACATAAGTATAGTGAACGCTCCAAAAGAGACTAAAATAATTTGATGACTCATTGCAATTATAAAAGTTGTAGAAAAATTTATGTATGGATCAACAAATAAAATAATCATAATTAAGTGAAACAGACATCCACCTATAGCTTGATACATATTGCTAACCGACAAAGGTAAATTATTACTTAATTTTTTTTGCCAGAGGGTTGAAGAGGTTATTGCAATTAGAGCTACAATAGATGCCAAAATTCCAATTAAAGGTAATGTACTTCCAACATCAAACCCTAAAACTAAACATGCTCCAATAAATCCTAAAACAACACCAATCCATTGTTTCCAAGTTACTTTTTCATTTAGTATTGGGCCAGCGAGAGCATTTGTCAAGATAGGTTGTAAAGTTACAATTAATGCCGCTATTCCTGTAGGCAATCCTTTTGAAACTGAAAAAAAAACACCACCTAAATAAAAACCATGAAATAGTACTCCACTGAATATAGATTGTATAATATAATTTTTTCTATCAAAGATGATTTTTTTTGTGAAAATAGAATAAATAAAAAAACCCAAAGCAACAAAAAAAAATCTAAAACATAGTGCAGTAAAAGGTTCACTATTATCTACAATTGGTTTTGTTGTTATAAAAGCAGAAGACCAAAGTAAAATAAAAACAAAAGGAAACAATCTTATCATTTAAAGAAAAATATTTATTTTTGATATTTTTCTTTCCATTCAGAGTAGGGCATACCATAAACATGTTCTCTAGCACTTGGATCTGAAAGTTCTACACCTTTTTTCTCAGCTTCTTCCCTGTACCACTTTGATAAACAATTCCTACAAAATCCAGCAAGATTCATTAAGTCTATATTCTGAACATCTTTTCTATCTCTTAAATGATTCAATAATCTCTCAAAAGCTGCCGATTGTAATTCTTTTTTAGTATTTTCATCCATATTTATTATGTTTTTTATTTGAAGTTTTTAGATCTTATCAAATAAATTTGGAAAAACAAAAATAACTATGCAATAAATTTGGAAAATGAAAAAAACAATAGATGAAAAAATTTTAGATGAAGCAAATTCATGGATAAAAGCTAATCATAAGGTTGCTTTAGTTACTGTTATAAAAACTTGGGGATCATCACCACGTCAAGTTGGTAGCAAAATGATTGTCAATGAAAAAGGTGATTTTTCAGGATCTGTATCAGGAGGATGTGTCGAATCCTCTGTAATAGAGGAATCTTTGCAATTAATAAAAGGAAATATGCAATTCAAAAAAATGGAACTAAAAGTTTCAAATGAAAATGCCTGGGAAGTTGGTCTAGCATGCGGTGGAGAAATCACAATTTATCTAGAAATAATAAATTAAATGAAAAAACAACTGTTAGAACAAATTTTAATTAAAAAAAAACATAAAGAAGAATTTGCATTAATTACTAATATTTTAACTGGTGAAAGTTTTATTTTTGAAAAAAATAAAAATATAGAGAAAAATTTTGAAAAATATTCAGATGAAATAAATAACTACTTTAACAATAAACAAAATGGAATTATTGAAAATACAGATATTTTTATTGATACATATTTAAGACCTATAAAAGTTATAATAGTAGGGGCGGTTCATATAACTCAATATTTACTTGATTATGCAAAAGATTTGAATTTTGAAATATTTATTATTGATCCTAGAGGTTATTTTGCATCAGAAAAAAGATTTCCAAATATGAATATTATTAATAAATGGCCAATCGAGGCTTTTGAAGAAATAAAAACGGACTCTAGCAGTGCTTTAATTGCTTTAACCCATGATCCAAAAATAGATGATCCAGCTTTAAAGCAAGCTTTAAAGAATAAATTTTTTTATATTGGAGCTCTTGGAAGTAAAACAACTCATTTAAATAGATGTAAAAGATTAAAAGAAGCTGGATTTAAAGAAGAGGAAATCAATTCAATACATGGTCCAATAGGTATAAAACTTGGAGGAAAGTCTGCTCCAGAAATCGCCCTTTCAATTATCGCACAATTAGTATCAGAAACTTATAAATCATAATTGAATACTAACACCTTTTAACCATTCGCTTTCTTCATTAGCATAATGTTCTTTTTTCCATATAGGTGTTCTTTTTTTTATTTCTTCAATAATAAATCTAGATAAATTATAAGCTTCATTACGATGTTTGCATCCGACGCCAATTATTATGCTTTTTTCTTTAATTGCCACATAACCTTTAACGTGTTCAATAAAGACAGCTTTATCTTTGATCCTTAGTTTTAGCTCAGCATCTTTATAAATTTCTTCAAAGCTTTTTAAAACCATAGAATCCCTCGAGTCATATGTGATTCCATTCACTTTTTTATTTTCATTTAAATCTCTTACAGTACCAACAAAGTATATAAGTGCACCAAAATTAGATGAAGACAAAAACTCTTCTGCTTTTAAAATATCTATTTTTTCTATTGAAGCATCTATAATTTTTGCATGTAACATTAACCGCCTCCGATAGGTGGAATTATACCAATTTTTTGATTTTCATTAATTTTATAATTTTCTGAAATAATTTCATCCTTTTCTGAGCAAAAAGCAGAACCCTCAATTAATTTTTTTAAGTTTTGGTTACCCTCAAAACTTTTTTCAATTAAATTTAATATTTGGATTTTTATATCTTTTATTGAACTATTTTTTTTTAAATCAAATTCTAAAAAATTATTTTTACTCAAATCTTTAGTAGCACCATAAAGTTCAACAGTAACTTTCATAATTAAAAAATTTCATTTAAAAAATCTGGTAATCCATCAGGATTTTTCCATAGACCAGTTTTGCCACCTTCTTTAATCAGTAGCTTAATATTATTAATCTCTAGATGTGGATTAACTATTTTGCACAAATCGTAAATGGTGATTAGAGCTGCATTTACTCCCATTATTGCCTCCATCTCAACTCCTGTTTTTGCAACAGCAGAAACTACACAGAAAACTTCTAAAGAATTATCTTTATCATTCATGATTATTTTAGTTGCTGTATGATCAATTGGAAGCGGGTGACAAAGAGGTATTATTTCACTTGTTTTCTTTACCCCTAAAATTGCCGAAACTTCTGCTAATGCTATTGGGTCTCCTTTTGGCATTTTGTTTTTTTTAATTAGATCAAAAATTTCATTTCCAACATAAATTTTACCAGAAGCCAATGCTCTTCTAAAAGTTTCTTTTTTTGAAGAAACATCAACCATATTAAATGAATTTTTTTTAAATAATTCAATTGCCCAATCTTTTAATTCTTGTCTATCTATGATTTTTAAACTGCCCATTAGCCTCCTGTTTGAGATAAGTTTTTTGTCAATCCAGTTTCACCTAATTCTAAATAGTGAGACTCTTTTTTGAAGCGTAATTGTTTTAATATTAAATCTTTTAGTTCTTCAAGTTGATCATCTCTTTGAATTAAATGCCTAATATTTATTCCAGTATATCCAAACAAACATAATCTTAAATCACCTCTAGCTGTAATTCTTAGTCTATTACAAGATTTACAGAAATCTTTTGAATAAGGAGCAATCAAACCAAATTTTCCTTTATAATCAGGGTTTATATAATTTTTTGAAGGACCCGAATCTTTTCCATGTGTTTGAAAAATCCAATTATTTTCATTTAGATAATCTGTAAAAATTTTTGAAGAAACATGATATTTTTTAAAGTATTCTCTACTGTCTCCTGTTTGCATTAATTCAATATATCTAAAAGATATTTCATTAGATTTTATAAAATTTGACCATTCGTTGAAATCTTTTTGAGCACTGTTAACTCCATTTAGCAAAACAGCATTTATTTTAATATTTTTGAAATTTAATTTTTGAAGTTTTTCTATTCCTCTTAGTATTTCTGGCAAACGGTCGTGACCCGTTATATTTTTGAAAGTTTCTCTATTCAAGCTATCAATACTAATATTAATTCCATCAATTTTTGATTCTACTAATTTTTCTGCGATTTGATCTAATTTGTATCCGTTAGTTGTAATTACTGTTTTTTTTATTCCAGATTTATTTTTTAAAATTTTTACTATATCAAAAAAATCTTTTCTAATTGTAGGTTCACCACCAGTTAATCTAATTTTGCTAACTCCAAGCTCAGATAATCCTTTTGCTAATTTTTCTATTTCTTCTGAAGATAAAAATTTTCTATTATCGCTTTTATCTTTTTGATATCCATTTGGTAAACAGTATCCACATTTGAAATTGCAAACGTCTGTAATCGAAAGTCTTATATATGGAAATTTTCTCCCAAAACTATCTTCAAGTATATTCATTAAGAATATTTTAACACAGTTTTAGATGTAAAATAAATTAATTCTGAGTTAATTCAGCTTGATTTTCTTTAGGCTCAACTTCAGTTTTAAATTGATTTGAAATTTTTTGGACTTCTACCGAAGATACCTTGTATTCTGCGCACTTAGTTTCCTCATCTTTTCCGTGTCCTGTTACCATATTCACCATATATTCAGGGAAATGAAATGTTGTAAAAACAATACCTTCTTTTACTTTGTCTGTAACTTCTACTTTAAGTGCTACTTCACCTCTTCCTGAATAAAGTCGACCAATATCTCCCGTATTTAGGTCTCTTTTCTCAGCATCTTTAGGATGAACTAATAGTACATCCTCATCAACAATATTAATATTTCTAGTTCTTCTTGTCATTGTAGCAGCATTATAATGTTGCAGAACTCGACTAGTTGTTAATATTAGCGGGTAATCTTTTTTATTATTTTCAATTTCCGCAGATTCTTTAAAGTCGAAATTTTTTAATCTACCTTTTCCAAGTTTAAAAGTTTCTTTGTGCAAAATCTGTGTGTCAGTACCATCTTCTTGTACTGGCCATTGCAAACCTAACTTACCTAATCTTTCTCTAGTAACGCCTTTAAAGAACGGTACAACATCGGCAATTTCTGCTAAGACTTGATCTGCATTATAATCTGGTTGCTTGAAACCTAGTTTTTGCATCATATCTGTAACTATAACACCATCAGGTTTTGTTCCAGGCAATGGCTCAACTGCTTTATTAACTCTTTGTATTCTTCTTTCAGTATTTGTAAAAGTTCCATCTTTTTCTAAAAAGGTTGTTCCAGGTAAAACTACTGTAGCAAGTTTTGCAGTTTCACTCATAAATATTTCTTGCACAACAAGAAGATCTAAAGAATTCATTGCATCAATTACATGTTGGCTATTTGGATCAGTTTGAACGATATCTTCACCAATGATCCAAACTGCTTTAACTTCTTTGTTAATTGCGCTGTCAAAAATTTCAGGTATTTTTAACCCTGCTTTTGTAGGATGTACTACGCCATATTTTTCTGTATAAAAATCTTGAATTTTTTTGTCTGCAACTTCAAAATATCCTGCTCCTTGATGAGGTTGACATCCCATATCAGCAGCACCTTGAACATTATTTTGTCCTCTAAGTGGATTTACACCAACTCCTGGTCTACCAATATTTCCTGTTATCATAGCAAGGTCAGCAATTAACATTACAGTCTTAGATCCTTGTTCTTGTTCAGTTACCCCTAGTCCATGAAATTCCATTGAATTTCTGGCAGTTGCGTATGCAATCGCTGCTTCTTTAACAAGTTGCTTATCTACTCCTGCTACTTTAGCAAGTTCATCCACATCTTGTCTTTCAATTTCTTTTAAAAAAGTATCAAAGCCCTCTGTTCTTTTTTCTATAAAATCTTTATTAAACATTTTAGATTTTACAATAAAGTGCAACATCATATTTAATACTGCAACGTTTGTTCCTGGTCCCAACTTTATGCGATGATCCAAATTTAGCTCCTTACGGTGCTTGTAGAGTTTGTTCTGTAGAAGTTGCCCTAGAGAAAGATGGTCCTACAAAAGTAGTAGCTTCATGCCATACTCCAGTTGGAGAAAACCAACACATATTCACTAATAATGAAAATTTAACAGACTTAAGAAAAAATATTGTTGAACTTGTTCTAACAGATCACCCAATGGAATGTAATACTTGTGAAGTTAATAATAATTGTGAACTTCAAGATGTTGCTAATGATTTAGGTGTAACAGACCATAGATATAATAACCCTAAACAGCATAAAGGTATTAAGAAAGATACTTCTCATGATTATATGAGAATGAACTTAGATAATTGTATTAATTGTGGAAGATGTGTTCGAGCATGTGATGAAATACAAGGTTCATTTGTGCTAACAATGAGTGGCAGAGGATTCGAGTCAAAAATAACAACTGATAATGATATGTTGTTCGGAGATTCATCATGTGTATCTTGTGGAGCTTGCGCTCACACTTGTCCGACAGATGCAATCTCTGATGTTTTCCAATCGAAATCAGTTGCTGTAGATAAAAAAGTAAGAACAACATGTTCTTATTGTGGAGTAGGTTGTAATTTAGAAGCATCAATTAAAAATGAAAAAGTAGTTGCAATTGATACACCTAAAGAGACTGAAGTAAATGCAGGTCATACTTGTATTAAAGGAAGATATGCGTTTGGTTTTTATGACCATCCAGATAGATTAAAAACTCCTTTAATTAAGAGAAATGGAAAGTTTGAAGAAGCTTCGTGGGATGAAGCATATAGCTTTATTAAAAAAGAATTAAACAGAATAACTAAAGAAAATGGACCTGACTCAGTTGCAGGAATTTCTTCAGCAAGATGTACTAACGAAGAAAATTATGTTTTTCAAAAAATGATTAGAGCAGCAATAGGAACTAACAACATAGATTGTTGTGCAAGAATATGTCATTCACCAACTGCATGGGGAATGCAGCAGACATTCGGAACTGGAGCGGCTACAAATTCAACAGAAGATATATATCACGCAGATTT
>CACHJL010000014.1 GCA_902580135.1 uncultured Pelagibacteraceae bacterium
AACCCCAAAAGCCCAAAATATTTACAAACAATTAGAGGAGAGGGTTATGTTTTATGGATTGAATAAATTTGTAAAAAATTTACTTCCAAAAAGATTATTTTATAGAGGTCTTCTTATTGTAGCCATACCAATGCTAGTGCTTCAAGTGACTATAACTTTAGTATTTTTTGACAGTTTGTGGATAAAAACAAGCAAAGGTATGACTAAGTCTTTGGTAAGCGAGATAGTTACAATTATTGATATTTACAATAATGAAAGTGAATATAACAAAAAAATTGTAACCGACTTATACAATAAAAATTTTAGTTTTTCAGTTAGATTTTTGAAAAATGAAAAACTTCCAGATATAAAAGTAGAAAGATGGTTTAGTCCAATGGATAGAACTTTAAGAAGGGAGCTGAAACCTAAAATTAATGAGTATTGGTTTAATACAATTGCTTATCAAGAGGTCGTCGATTTAAGAATCAAATTTAGAAATGGTGTTTTACAAATTTTTTTTCCAAAGGAGAGAATACAAGCCTCATCGATACGAATTTTTGCATTATGGATTACATTGCCTGCAATTTTAATGATCGCAATTGCAATTATTTTTCTTAAAAATCAAACAAGACCAATTATAAAACTTGCAGAAGCATCAGAAAAATTTGGTCGTGGTGAAAATATTGAAGAATTTAGACCTTCAGGAGCACTGGAGATAAGGAAGGCAGGCTTAGAATTTGACAAAATGAGACAACGAATTATGAGACATTTAAACCAAAGATCTGAGATGCTGTCAGGTATTAGTCATGATTTAAGAACACCATTAACAAGAATAAAACTACAATTAGCAATGATTAAAGATCAAAATTTATCAAAAAAACTATCCGACGATGTGGATGAAATGGAAAAAATGTTAAATGAATATCTGCAATTTGCAAGTACTGGTGCGTCAGATAAAACCGAAACTTTTGATTTGTCTGAACTTTTAAATATTATAATTCAAAAATACGAAAATCCAAACATAATAAAAGACTTTAATAAAAAAATTTATTTTAATGGAAGAAAAAATTTAATTCAGAGATGTATTAATAACTTAATAGATAACTCGTTAAAATATGGAAAAGAAATAAAAATAATAATTTACAAGCAATTATCTAATATAATTATATCAATAGAAGATGATGGGCCTGGTATACCAAAATCTGAGTACGAAAATGTTGTTAAACCATTTTACAAGATTGATAAAAGCAGATCAGAAACAAAATCAAGTGTCGGATTGGGTTTGTCAATTTCATCAGATATAGCAAAGTCTCATGGAGGAGATATTAGTTTTGAAAAATCAAATTTAGGTGGATTAAAGGTAAATATTACCTTGCCCGTTTAGTTTTTTTTGGAGATTTAATTTTTTTTAATTGGTCTATTTTTTTTTCTAGAGATGCAACTCTTTTATTTAATATTTCAAATTCTTCTTTGCTAGTTAACCTCATTCTAAAAATTATTTCGTCTCTTTTGGATTTTAATATATTAATTACCTCATCACTAAGATCTTTATAACTTAATAATCCCTGTTCTATTAATTTTGCGAATTTATCTAGGACAAATCTTGATTTTGACATAATAGTTAATTACCAAATAAATAAATGCTTATAATAAATTTAATTAATGTTTATCAATAATTTTGATCCTGTTGCATTTCAAGTGTTTTCTTTAGAAATAAGATGGTATTCTTTAGCTTATATATTTGGTCTTATTTTTGGATGGATATATTGCAATAAAATTCTGATACACGACCAAAATAAAAAAAATCAATTTGACGATTATATTGCTTATATAATAATTGGTATAATTATTGGGGGGAGATTGGGTTATGTCCTAATTTACAATCCCATGTATTATTTGGAAAATTTAATTGAGATACCAATGATTTGGAATGGGGGCATGTCATTTCATGGTGCGGTAATTGGTGTTATATTTTCAACTTACCTGTTCTCTAAAAAAAATAATGAAAGTATTTTTTACTATTTAGATTTAGTTGCTTTAACTTCACCTATCGGAATATTTTTAGGAAGGATTGCTAATTTCATTAATTCTGAACTTTATGGAAGAGAGACTGACTTAATATGGTCAGTAAAATTTATTCAAGTCGATAGTTTGAATAGACATCCTTCTCAAATTTATGAAGCGATATTTGAAGGAATAATTTTATTTGTACTCTTGAATTTTTTGTATAACAGACTCTTAAAAAAAAATGGATTGATTTCTTCTTTATTTATTATTTTTTATTCTTTATTTAGATTTTTAATTGAATTTACTCGTGAACCAGATGTTCATCTAGGATTAATTTTTCTTAATATAAGTTTGGGCCAAATATTAAGTATTATATTCTTTGTTTCAGGTATCATTTTATTTTATAAAAATTATGTTTTTAAAAAAAAATAGCAAAGTCCCACTAGACAAATTTATCAACAGAGTTTTGTATGACAAAACTAAAGGTTATTACATGAATAAAAACCCCATAGGAAATAAAGGTGATTTTATAACTTCTCCAAATATTTCAATTATGTTTTCTGAGATGATAGCAGTTTGGTTAATATCATTTTGGGAAAAAATTGGATGTCCAAAAATTTTAAATATTATTGAGCTTGGAGCGGGTAATGGCGAAATGATGTTTCAAATTTTAAAAACTACCGAAAAGTTTAATAAATTCAAATCAAGTTCTAATTTTATTATTTATGAGAAAAGTCCACATCTAAAAAAAATACAAAAGAGTAAGATTAAATTTAGTAATATCAGATGGATTAATAATTTAAAAAAAATAAATAACTATCCGTCAATATTTATTGCGAATGAATTTTTTGACGCTCTGCCTATTAAACAATTTATAAAAAAAAAAAGTAGTTGGTCAGAAAGGTATATAAAAAATAACAATGAGAATTTAGAGTTTTATGAAAAAAAAACAAAAAAAGAATTTATAGAAAGATTAATAAAACAAAGGATAAATAAGAGTCAAAATTTTATAGAATATTCACCTTTGGCAAATAAAAAGTTAACAATAATTTCAAAAATTATTAAAAAAAATAATGGAGGCTTACTAGTAATTGATTATGGTTATAATGATAAAAAAATGTTTGATACATTACAAAGTGTAAAAAAACACAAAAAAAATAGTGTTTTAAAAAATATTTATAACGCAGATATAACTCATTTAATTAATTTTTATTTTTTAAAAAAAAAAATTTCAGCTTTAAAATTAGATTCTGTAAATTTAACAACTCAACGAGAATTTTTGATAAAAATAGGAATATTAGAAAGAGCTGAAATTATAAGTAAAAATATGCCTTTCTCAAAAAAATCAGATATTTATTTCAGACTAGATAGATTAATTGGAAAAAAACAAATGGGAGATTTATTTAAAGTTTTATTCGCAACAAAAAAAATAAATAAATTTAATTTAGGATTTTAAAATGATTAAATCTAAACTTTTAAGTAAATATAAAAAAATATCTCATGGTTTTTTTAATAAATCGGGTGGATATTCTAAGGGAATTTATAAAAGTTTAAACTGCGGACCAGGGTCTAATGATAGCAAAAAAAATATTAACAAAAACTTAAAAAAAGTTTGTAAAAAAATAGGCTGTACTAGAAATAAATTGATATTATTAAACCAATTTCATAGCAATAGAGTTTTTTTTATAAATAAAATTCCAAAAACAAAACCTATGGGCGACTCAATGGTTACTAATAAAAATAAATTCGCTTTAGGAATTTTAACTGCAGATTGCGCTCCTATATTTATTTTTGATCCTATAAAAAATATAATTGCAGCAGTACATGCGGGATGGAAAGGCGCATATAAAAAAATTATTTTCAAAACTCTTTCTATTTTAAAAAAAAAAGGAAGCAAAATTAAAGATTTAATTGTAATTATTGGACCGTGTATATCTAAACATAATTATGAGGTAAAAAAAGATTTTTTAATTAAATTCCTTAAACAAAATAAAATAAATAGGCGTTTTTTTACTTTTAAAAAAAAAAAAATATTTTTTAGTTTAAATAAATTTATAAGTGCTCAGCTTAAAGATATTGGGATTAAGAATATAGAAATTATTAATAAAGACACATATTTAAAGAAAAATAATTTTTTTAGTTCTAGAAGATCTTTAAAAAATAAATACAATGATTATGGTAGAAATATTTCAGTAATTATGATTAAATAAATTATTCAAATAATATGAAAATTCTCACAGGAAATAGCAATAAAAAATTAAGTGGAAAAATATCTAAATATCTTAAAAATAAACTGGTTAATTCTAGTATTAGAAAATTTTCTGATGGTGAAATTTATATAGAAATAAATGAAAATATTAGAGGTAACAGTATATTTATAATTCAAGGAATATCATCGCCAGCCAATGATAATTTGATGGAACTTTTATTATGTATAGATGCACTAAAAAGATCATCAGCTAAAAATATAACTGCTGTAATTCCATATTTTGGATATGCTAGGCAAGATCGTAAGGTTGTTCCAAGAACCTCTATATCAGCAAAACTCGTTTCAAATCTGATCACAAAAGCTGGAGCTGATAGAATTGTGACAGTAGACTTGCATGCAGGACAAATACAAGGTTTTTTTGATATTCCTGTTGATAACTTGTTTGCTACCCCAATTTTTTCTAGACACATTAAAAGAAAAATAAAAAGTAAAAATTTGATTTGTGTGGCGCCTGATGTTGGTGGAGTTGAGAGAGCAAGAGCGTTAGGAAGAAAATTAGATATAGGTTTAGCAATAATTGATAAAAGAAGACCTTCTCCAGGTAAATCACAAGTCATGAATGTTATTGGAAATGTCAAAGGAAAAACTTGTATTATAGTTGATGATATCATTGACTCGGGAGGAACGATCGTAAATGCTGCAGATGCCCTTTTAAAAAGAGGAGCTAAAGAAGTTCATGTATATATTACTCATGGAGTTTTAAGTGGTGAAGCTGTACGAAAAATTACAAAATCTAGAATAAAAAATCTAGTAGTTACTGATACAATAGACAACTCCGATAAAGTAAAAAAATCAAGAAATATAGAGGTATTATCCATATCAAATTTATTAGCAGAGGCTATGAGAAGGATTTCCAATTCAACTTCTGTATCTGATCTATTCAAATAATTCTTGTAAAATAAAGATTCATCAGTTAAAAACCTGCTCTTTATGAGTTTAATTCAAGCTACAATTAGAAATACAAAAACTAGGGGCGAACTTAACGCTCTAAGAAAAAATGGAGAAGTTCCTGGTATAATTTATGGAGGAGAGAATGCAAACGAAAAAATTTCTCTTTCTAAAAAAGAAGTTAACAACTTAATAAATAAAGAAAATTTTTTATCTAATGTAATTTCAATTAAACTTGACGATAAAGAGCAAAAAGTTTTACCTAGAGAAATAACTTTCGATACGATTTCGGACGAGCCAAAACATATAGATTTTTTGAGAGTTGTAAAAGGGGCTAAAATAATTTTAGAAATACCTGTAAGATTTATAAATAACGAATTGTCTCCTGGATTAAAAAGAGGAGGTGTTTTAAATATAGTTAGACGTAAAGTAGAGTTAAAGTGTCCTACTGAAAATATACCAACTGAATTAGTTGTTGATCTAGAAGGATTAGATATAGGAACAAGTATAAAAATTTCATCAATTAAATTACCTGAAAATGTTACGCCAACAATTCAAGGAAGAGACTTTGTAATAGCAACAGTTGCAGCTCCTACAATTGTCAAAGAACCTGAGAAACCTGCAGAAGCTGAAGGTGAAGATTCTGTTGCTGCCGAAGGTTCAGAAGCGGCGGTGGCGGCCGAAGGTGAAAATAAAACTGCAGAAACAGATGATAAAAAATCAGAAAATGAAAAAACTGTAGCAGAAAAAAAATAAAATATAACTTTGAATATTTTTCCAGAATAAAATTATATGCTGTTATTTGTAGGTTTAGGAAACCCAACTCCCAATAGTCAAAATAATAGACACAACATTGGATTTAAAATAATTGATGCTATAAATCAAGAGTTTGGCCTTTCAAAACAAAAGCCAAAATTCAAAGGGCTTTTAACAACAGGAAATATTAAAGAAAAAAAAATATATGCAATAAAACCTTTGACGTTTATGAATAATTCAGGGATTTGTATAAGAGAATTGTTAGAATATTTTAAAATTGATGCAGAAGATGTAATTGTTTTTCATGATGATTTAGATGTTGATTTTGGAAAAGTAAAAGCAAAATTTGGTGGATCTAACGCAGGTCATAATGGAGTAGCGTCAATAGATAAGTTTATAGGAAAAGATTATTCAAGAGTGAGGATAGGAATTGGAAAACCTAAAGAAAAAATAACAGTGTCTGACTATGTGCTAAATGATTTTAGTGAAGAAGAAAAAGAAAATTTAGAACAAATAAAAAAAAGAATCATTGATTCAATATCAATATTAATTGACAAAAAATTAGATTTATTCTCCAGCACAATAAATAATAATTAGATGGGTTTTAAATGTGGAATAGTTGGATTACCAAATGTTGGTAAATCTACATTATTCAATGCGTTAACAAATTCTAGTAAAGCTCAAGCAGAAAATTTTCCTTTTTGTACAATAGATCCAAATATAGGAGTTGTACCAGTTCCAGATAAAAGGCTAGACGAACTAGTTTCTATTTCTAATTCAAAAAAAAAGGTTCATACTACTATTTCGTTTGTTGATATAGCTGGATTGGTAAAAGGTGCCTCTAAAGGAGAAGGTTTGGGAAATAAATTTTTATCACATATAAGAGAAGTTGATGCAATAATTCATATGATCAGATGTTTTGACTCCAGTGATATTCAAAATGTTAATCCAAATGTGGACCCTGTTAGAGACCTTGAAATTATTGAAACTGAAATGAAATTAGCAGATTTAGATTCGATTGAAAAAAGACTTGATAAAAAAAATAGAAAAAATCTAGATGAAAAGTTATTCAATATTTTAGAAAAAGCTAGAGATTTAATAAATAACGACCAAGATTTAGAAATTCTAAATTTAGAGTATGAAAAAAAAGAACTAAAACAATCTGCTTTATTATCTACAAAACCTAAGCTTTATATATGCAATGTTGACGAACAAAGTATTGAAATTGGAAATGAATATACTGAAAAATTTATATCCAAGTTTGGTGAAAAAAGTACAATAATAATATCTGCAGAAATTGAAAATCAAATAAATCAACTTGGAGATAAGATCGAAAAAGAAAATTATATGAAAATGATTAATATGAAAGAAACTGGATTAAATAATTTAATTAAAAAAGGTTATGATTTATTATCACTTGAAACTTTTTTTACATCAGGTCCTGAAGAATCAAGAGCCTGGACTATTACAAAAAATTGTACTGCTCCGAAGGCCGCTGGTGAAATCCATACAGATTTCGAAAAAGGATTTATTAGAGCTGAAACTGTTTCCTATAAAGATTTTGTTGAAAATGCAGGTTGGCTTAAATCGAGAGAATCTGGAAAAATGAGACTAGAGGGTAAGGATTATATTGTTAGTGATGGAGATATTTTAAATTTTAGATTCAATACGTGACCAAATTTTTTTCATACTAAAGTAAACTAATATACTTATAATTACTAAATATATAATTACTCTAAATCCAAATTTATGCCTTTGTTCTAAATGTGGCTCTGCAGCCCACATTAAAAAAGTTACAACATCTTTTGACATTTGCTCAGTTGTAGCCTTGGTTCCATCTGAATACTCAAGTAGATCATCTGATAACGGTGAAGACATTTTTATTTTATTCCCATACATATATTTATTGTAATAAACTCCATCATCTAGTTTTATATCTGCTGGAGGGTCATCATACCCAAGTAATAGAGAATAAATATAATCTGCTCCACCTTTTCTAGCCTTAACTAGTACAGACATATCTGGCGGATACGCTCCTCCATTCGCAGCCTTTGCCTCTTGATCGTTTGCATATGGTGAAACAAACTTATCAGAAAGCCTTGCTGGTCTTGTAAACATTTCACCAGTGCTATCAGGGCCATCTATTACCTCAAAATTAGAGGCTATTGCTTTAGCTTCCTCCTCAGAAAACTCCGGACCACCTTTTTCTGCTAGATTTCTGTAGCTTAAATACTTGACCGAATGACAAGATGCACATACTTCATTATATACCTGGTATCCTCTTTGCAGCGAGGCTCTATCAAATTTTCCAAAAAAACTTTTAAAACTCCAATCAACTTTTAAAAGTTCTGCTGAACTTTCTGCAAAAACTTTTACATAATTTAAATTTGATATTAGAGATATAAATAATAAAATTTTTAAGAATTTTTTCACAATTTTTCTTTGATATTTTGATTGTTTTTAGTTGTAGCTTGATTTGGATATCCTCCTAGAACAGGCTCCGTTATACTTAAAGGAATGTCTAATGTTTTTTCTTTTCTTCCTAATACTGGAAGGATTACTAAAAAATGAAGAAAATAATATACTGTTGCCACTCTAGCTATAATTAAATATGTACCTTCTGCGGGCATTGCACCCATGTAACCTAATATCAAAACATCGGCTACAAGAAACCAATAAAACTGTTTGTAAATTGGTCTAAATATTGCAGATCTAACTTTTGATGTATCTAGCCATGGTAAAATAACTAATACAAATATAGATGCAAACATTGCGATGACTCCTAATAATTTATCAGGAACTGATCTTAAAATTGCATAGAATGGTAATAAATACCACTCTGGCACTATATGAGCTGGGGTAACTAAAGGATCTGCTTCAATATAATTATCCGCATGTCCCAAAATATTTGGTGAATAAAATACAAAAAAGGCAAAAACAATTAAAAATAATAACAATGCAAATAAATCTTTAATTACAATATAAGGATGAAAAGGGACTGTATCTTTCGAAGGCTTTTTAATGTCTATTCCAATTGGATTATTATTACCAGGAACATGTAGTGCCCAAATATGAAGTATTACTAATCCCAAGATTAAAAAAGGTAGAAGGTAATGAAGACTAAAAAATCTTGTAAGAGTTGGGTTATCAACAGAATAACCTCCCCATAACCAATTTGTAACGCTTTCACCTATAAAAGGAATTGCGCTAAACAAATTTGTAATAACTGTTGCTCCCCAAAAACTCATCTGTCCCCATGGAAGCACATATCCCATAAAAGCTGTTGCCATCATTAGAAAATAAATAATCATTCCTATAATCCATATTACTTCTCTAGGTGATTTATAAGATCCATAATATAATGACCTAAAAATGTGAATATACACAGCAAGAAAAAACATTGATGCACCATTTGCATGAACATATCGAATTAGCCATCCATAGTTAACATCACGCATTATGTGTTCAACACTTTCGAATGCTAAGTCAGCATGCGCTATATAATGCATTCCTAAAATTATACCTGTAACTATCTGGGTAATAAGACAAAAAGTTAATATTCCTCCAAATGTCCACCAATAATTTAAATTTTTAGGAGTTGGATATTCCTGTAAATGATTTGAAAGAGTTAATAAAGGTAAACGGTCATTAAACCATTTTCCTAATTTCGAACTCGGTTGATAATCATGATCACTCATTATTATTTTTATCCTATTTTAATAGTTGAACTATTAATAAATACGTATTTTGGAACTTCCATATTTGTTGGTGCAGGACCTTTTCTTATTCTTCCTGAAGTGTCATAGTGAGATCCATGACAAGGACAAAACCATGCATTATAATCACCTTTATCTGTCAAAGGCACACAGCCTAAATGAGTACAAACTCCAAGCATAACTAGCCACTCAGGATCTTTTGCTCTATCTTCATCTTTTTCTGGATGTTTTAAATCTTTTAAATCTACTGATCTTGCACTATCTATTTCTGCTTTAGTTCTTCTTTTTATAAATACTGGTTTACCTCTCCATAAAACTGTTATTGACTGACCAGGTTCGACTCCACTTATATCCACTTCAGTACTAGCCAAAGCTTTGACGGAAGCATCAGGATTCATTTGGTCAATTAAAGGCCAAGCTGCAGCTCCCACACCCACTGCTCCTGCTGCAGTAGTAGCAGTTAAAATAAAATCCCTTCTATTTGGCTTTTTTTTATCTGATTCTGACATCTTTATTATTTTCAATCTCCTTTAATATATGTTTTCATATAAGAAAAGAGATATTTTTCTATAGCAACAATGACACACAAAACATCGATTTCAGTACCTAAAATTGCACTTTATGAGCCTGATATCCCCCAAAATACAGCCGCTATAATTAGAACATGTTCCTGCTTAGGAGCTATTCTAGAAATAATTGAACCTTGTGGATTTTTATTCAGTGACAAAAGGTTTAAAAGAGTTGTTATGGATTATTTGGATGAAAGTATGATTAAAATTTATAATAGTTCAGAAGAATTTTTTGATAATAAAAAAAATGAAAGAATAATATTAATGACAACTAAAGCAAAAAAAAAATATACTAAATTTAAATTTAAAAAAAATGATACTTTGTTATTTGGTAGAGAAAGTTCAGGTGTTCCTGAGTCAGTACATAAGAAAGTTAAAAATAAAATAAAAATACCAATGATTGAAAAAAAAAGATCTTTAAACTTAGCTACCTCTGTTGCAATAGTATTAGCTGAAAATTTAAGACAGACAGATTATATATGGACCAAATAATTAAGAAAAAATTAGCAAGAAATTGGTTCAAAACATTACAAGAAGTTTTATGTAAAGAAATAGAGGAAATAGAAGGTGGTATAAAACTTTTTAAATATAAAAATTGGGAAAGAGGAAAAAAATCAAATGAAGGTGGGGGTCAATCAAGAATTTATGAAAATGGAAAAATATTTGATAAAGTTGGTATAAATTTCTCAGAAGTTTACGGAAAATTTTCTAAACAATTTAAAAATAAAATCCCAGGTGCAAATAAGAATCCTAAATTTTGGGCATCAGGCATTTCTGTAGTTATGCATATGAAAAACCCTCATATTCCAGCAATGCATTTTAACACAAGATATGTTTATACATCTCATGGATGGTTTGGTGGAGGAATGGATGTAACTCCTTGCTTTAAAGATAAAAAATTAGAAAAATGGTTTCATTCTGAATTAAAAAAATCCTGTGATAAACATAATAAAAATTATTACAAAAAATATAAAAAATGGTGTGATGAATATTTTTATTTACCTCATCGAAATGAACCAAGAGGTATTGGTGGTATTTTTTTTGACTATAAAAAAAATAATTGGGAAAAAGATTTTTCATTTGTAAGAGAAGTTGGAATAAGCTTTAAAAATATAGTTAGAGAAATAATATTAAAAAAAAATAAAAAAAAATGGACAAAAAAAGATAAAGAAATTCAGTATGAAAAAAGAGGAAGATATGTCGAATTTAATTTGCTATATGATAGAGGAACAAAATTTGGTTTACAAACTGGTGGGAATGTTGATGCTATATTAATGTCTTTGCCTCCATTGGCAAAGTGGAAATAAAATTATGGATAAAGAACCAATTACAATTAATGGATTAGAAAAAATTAAAGATGAACTTGTTTTTTTAAAAGAAAAAAAAAGACCAGAAATAGTTGCTGCAATTTCAGAAGCTAGATCACATGGTGATTTAAAAGAAAATGCCGAATATCACGCTGCTAAAGAACAACAATCTCATAATGAAGGAAGAATTCAAGAAATAGAAAGTATAATTTCAAGAGCAAATGTGATTGATGTAACTAAGATTAATAACGACGGTAAGGTTATTTTTGGTTCAACAGTTTTTTTACAAAATTTAGATAATAATGAAAAAATAGATTATAAGATTGTTGGAAAAGATGAGGCGGATTTAAAACAAAAACTTCTATTTTTTAAATCTCCTATTGGAAAAGGCTTAATTGGAAAAAATAAAGGTGATTTAGTTGAAGTTTCTACTCCTGCAGGTGTTAAAAATTTTGAAATAATAGATGTGAAATATATTTAATTTAAAAAAGTGTTTTCAACTTCTTTTTCTGAAATATTAAAATTGTTCTCAACCCATAAGTTTTCTAGAGATTTAAGTTTTTGACCCAGTTCTTTACCTTCTTGCAAATTATATTTTTCCATTATGATTTTAGCTTTTATTGGAAATTTTGGTTTTTCTAAATTTTCAAAATATTTTTTCAATTCTATTAATTTATTATTTCTTTGATTAGATCTAAATAGTTGAAAATCTAGAACATCTAATAAATAATTCTTGCCATGGTAATAAAATATTTTTTGCAAATTTTTTTTAGAAAAAAAATGTTTATCATTAGATTGGTTATATATTTCTTTTAAAAAATTTATTCTCAATTTAGCTTCATTGGACATATTGAATTTGTATAGGAAAAATTCAGAATTATCAGTTTCGTCGATTATCATTAACGACAGTATAAATATAAAATCTTTTTTAAGTATTTCAATTTTATAGTTTTTTTTTATTTTTTTAAAAATATTTATATTTTTTAATTGCGGAAAAATTAGTAATATTATATCTTTGCAAAATTCGTCATCACAGATATTAATAAATCCATCAGATACTACTAATTTTTTTAATTCATCTATTAATCTTTCCTTTGATAATTTGGCAATTCCACTTATGTTTTGTTTAATTATTTTCTTTACATTTAATTTATGTTCTTGCCTGCTATAGTTAAGAAAAAATCTAACATATCTTAGAATTCTTAAATAATCTTCTGTAATTCTTTTTTCGGGATCTCCAATAAATTCAATTTTACCATTTTCTAAATCTTTAACACCATCATTTGGATCAAACAAATTTCCTTCTTTGTCAGCATAAATTGAATTAATGGTAAAATCTCTACGCAAAGCGTCTTCAGTCCATTCTTTAGTAAATTCAACAACAGCATGCCTTCCATCTGTTGAAATATCTTTTCTAAGTGAAGTTATTTCAAAGTTTTTTTTGTCTATATGCGCTGTTATTGTTCCATGTTCTATCCCAGTCTCAAAAAAATTTATATTATTTCTGGTTAAACTTTCTTTCACCTCATTAGGCTTAAGGTTTGTAGCTAAATCTATGTCATCAAATTTTTCATTATTTAAAATTTTTCTAACACATCCTCCAACATATCTGATTTCACTTAATTCGTTGTAATTAGAAATAACTCTAAAAAGTTCAGAAATTTTAGTTGTTTTTGTAATTTCTAAAAAAGATTTCTCTTTAAAATTTAAATTACTTTTTGAACTAAAAATTTTAGTTAAAATATTTTTCATAATTGGCTGGGGTGCTAGGATTCGAACCTAGGATGGCGGTACCAAAAACCGCTGCCTTACCACTTGGCTACACCCCAAAATTAATTTCGTATAGCACAAAAAAAAAGCTTTATATAGTTTTAGATAAAATACACCAATAGTTTTTGTATTTTTTATTTAATTTTTTTTTTGCATCTAATGCTGCCTTTTTTGAATTAAAATATCCAACAATAGTAGATCCTGAGCCTGTCATATTAACGAATAAAATTTCGTCTAATTTTTCCATGAATATCTTAAGTTTTTTTAGTTTTGGATATATTCTAAATGCTGGCTCTTCTAGATTATTTTTTAGATTTGATAGAAATTTATGATTTATAATTCTTCTGCTATTTAATTTAAAAACTGGCTTAGAAAAGAACTTAACTTTTCTATAAATGGCTCTTGTTGAACATCCAAAATTTGGTCTAACTAAAAGAATATATAAGCTTATTTTATTATTTAAATTTTTTAAATTTCCATTTCCATATAAAATTGATGCTTTATTTTGCATTCCAATAGCTACATCAGATCCAATGTTTGAAGAAATCTTATAAATATCTCTAGAGCTAAGATTTAATTTTTGATTTCTAATGAAAAATTTTAGTAAAGAAGAAGCATTCATAGACCCTCCTCCCATTCCAGATTTTGATGGAATTTTTTTATTAACTTTAATTAAATATTTTTGGCTACAAAGTTTTTTTTCTAATAATTTTAATAATTTTAAAATTGTGTTATTTTTAGAAATTCCTTTTGAAAATTTACCGTAAAATATCACTTTATGATTTTTATTAATAATTTTTTTTACATAGATTTCATCATGTAAATTAATAAATGAAAATATAGTTTCTATTTTATGAAATTTAGATTTAAGCTTTCCTAGAACGCCAAGAGAAATATTTATTTTTGCATGAGATTTTATTTTATAAAATTTCATAAATTAAATTTTATTTGGCCCATTTATAAGTTTATTCAAAATATCTTTTTTCATTTTATCCTCTGTATCTTCAAATTCTAAAACATTTTTCCAAAAATAATGAGCTTGCACCTTTCTATTTAACTTCCATAGCACATCTCCATAATGATCGTTAACTATTGGATCATATGGCATTAATTCAACTGCTCTTCTTAAATACTTTTCTGCATTATGATAATCTCCTATTAAATAATAACCCCAACCAACAGAGTCAGTAATATATGGATCGTCTTCTTTTGCATTGTATGCTTGTTGTAACATTTCCATTGCTTCCTCTATTTTGTGATTTCTTTCAAGCCAACTGTAGGCTAAATAATTTAACGTATAAGGTTCGTCTGGTCTTATTTGTAATGATTTTAGTAAATCAATGTCTGCATTTTCATAGTTATTAACTCTTTCATACGCACCTCCTCTTCTATAAAGAATATCAGCAAAAATTGATGAATTGTTATTAATTTTAGATAAAACTTTAGAATAATATTCTATTGCTTTTTCATATTTTTGAAATTTTTTATAAATATTTGCAATGTCATATAAAATTTTATTTGAAGGATTTTTAAATTTATTTATATTTTTTTCTATATAAGCTAATGCCATTTCATCATTTTTTTGCTCTGTTAAAAATTGTGTATTTTTTTTTATTTTGTACCAATGGTAAACTTCATCTTCATTTTTAAATTTTTTTAAAATTTTTTTTGCTAAAAAAAAATTATCTTTTAAATGATAATTTTCTACAAGTAATGACAAATTAAAATAAAATTTAGGATTTAAATAATTAGATATATACAAATAGAAATTTGACTGTTTAAATAGATCTTGTGAAGAATATAGATTTGAGATTAGAAAAAAAAATTCAGATAATAGATCAGCTTCTGTTTTACACGAAAAATAATCATTAAATTTTTTATAATCATTATTTTCGATCCACTTACTGGCTTGCGCAATCAACAAGCCACTTTTTAATGGATCAATTGTTTTTGATATTTCATTAGCTGTTTCATAGTCTTGATTCTCAATAACATTTCCCAAATAAAAAAATAAATACCTTGAGTAATCATTTTCTTGGAAGTTTATTATATTTAAAAAAGATGGATTTGTTTTACTTGAGTTTAAATAGCAATTCTGAAAAGCATCAGATATCAAATCTATTCTTCCTAAATTTCCATCTTTTTTTTTAATTTTCTTGTAAAGAAATGAATAGTTGTAGCTTTCTAAAGATTTAAGAATCACAAATTCGTAAGTATTATCGTTTTCAGAACTTAAGAGTTCATTAATTATATTTTCTGCTTCTTCATATTTTTTTTTTGTTAAATAATCTAAAATTATTAAAAGTTTAGCTTCGAAAAAATTTGCTTCTTTTGAATTTTTTATTTGATTTATAGCTCTTTTTACCTGTCCGTCTAAAATTAAAGAAAATACATATTTCTCTAAAAAATTATCATGTTTTTTTATTAAGAATTTAGATGAGTTAAAAAATTTAATTGCTTCATCATTTTTTTGATTATTGGATGAAACTAGAGCTGAAAAATAATTTGATAAATACTTCTGGTTGAAATCATTTTTTCCATTTACTTTTGTATATGCAGCATTCTGGTATAATAGTAAAAATATGAAAACTAATAATTTTATGTACATATAATATTTTATGGCCTTAGGAGAAAAAAATCAAAGTGACATCATAAATTCTGAGATAAATTTAAATTATAACAAGTATATATTTACAAATAAGCCAATAAATAGATTTAAAACTAAACCAGCAGTAGAAGATGTATCATCAAAATTAGATGAATTAAGGAATGATATTGAAAAAATAGAAAACTGTGAATTGAAGAAAAATGCTTCAAGAATAGTTTTTAGTGATGGAAACAATAGAAGCAAAGTGATGATAGTTGGTGAAGGTCCTGGTCAAAAAGAAGATGAGGCTGGAAAACCTTTTGTTGGTGATGCCGGTATACTTTTAAACAAAATGTTAAAATCAATTAATATTGAAAGACAAAATGTTTATATTACAAATGTAGTAAATTATAGACCACCAAATAATAGAAAACCTGAACCTATCGAAATAACAAAATATTCAAATTTTTTAAGAAAACACATTTCAATTATTGATCCAAAGATATTAATATTAATGGGAAGCACAGCAATGGAATCTCTATTTGGTTCAAATATAAAAATTACAAAAGAAAGAGGATCATGGAAAGACATAATTATTAATAACAAAACCTACCTTTGCATGATTACTTTTCATCCTGCTTATCTATTAAGGCAACCTGAAAATAAAAAATACTCTTGGACAGATTTAAAAGAAATAAGAAAAAAAATTGATCAATTAAATATAATATTATAAATAATTAAATGATTGAATTGCATAAAAAATATATAAATTGGTGGAAAGAAAAGCTTAATCTTTCAGATTACGGAATATTATGGATATCTTTTATCAAGGGATTAATAATCGGCTTGCTAATTTATCATTTCTTCATAATTTAATTTAATGAAAAGAATCATTGCAGGAGTAGACGAAGTAGGGAGAGGAAGTTTAATTGGTCCAGTTTATGCTGCGGCAGTTATTCTTAACAGTAATATAAATAAAAAAGAACTTAAAGATTCAAAAAAGTTAAATAAAATAAAAAGAGAAGTTTTAGCAAAATATATAAAAAAAAATTCTACATGGGCTATTGGATCTGCTTCTTTAAAAGAAATTGAACAAATTAACATTTTAAATGCAAGTTTGCTTGCAATGAAAAGAGCTATTAAGAAATTAAAAACAAAACCTACATTAGTATTAATTGATGGAAACAAAATTCCTTTAATGGAAAATTATAAACTTAAAAGTATAATTAAAGGAGATCAAAAAATTTCAGAAATTTCTGCTGCCTCAATAATAGCAAAAGTTTTTAGGGATCGTCTGGTTACAAATCTATCAAAAAAATTTAAAAAATATAGTTGGTCAAAAAATGTGGGCTATGGAACCAAAGATCATATAGTTGCGATCAAAAAATACGGGGTAACTAAATTTCATAGAAAAACCTTTAAACCTATACACAATATATTGAGTCTTAAAAAATAAGAGCAACAAGAAGATTCAAATTAATTCAATCACAGGTTGACTGGGACTCTGACCTAGAGTCTAATTGTTTTTTATAAAATGATTAACTCAAAACTTACAAACAAAATTATCAACGGTGATAGTCTCAAAGAATTAAAAAAAATTCCAACCGAAAGTTTTGATTTAATTTTTGCAGACCCGCCCTACAATTTACAATTAAAAAAATTATTAAATAGACCTGATTCATCTAAAGTGGATGCAGTTAACGATGAATGGGATAAGTTTGAAAATTTTAATAGTTATGATGAGTTTACATTAAAATGGCTTAATGAATGTAAAAGAATTTTAAAAAAAGATGGAACTATTTGGGTAATAGGTAGTTATCATAATATATTTAGAGTTGGTAGTAAAATACAGGATCTTGGATTTTGGATATTAAATGATGTTATTTGGAACAAAAATAATCCAATGCCAAATTTTAGAGGAACAAGATTTACAAATGCTCATGAAACAATAATTTGGGCTGCTAAAAGTGAAAAGTCAAAATATACTTTCAATTACCAATCACTTAAATGCTTAAATGATGATCTTCAAATGCGATCTACATGGAATTTGCCAATTTGTAATGGAAATGAAAGACTAAAAAATAATGGAAAAAAAGTTCATTCAACACAAAAACCTGAATCTCTGCTTCATAGAATTATTCTAGCATCTACAAACAAAAAAGATTTAGTATTAGATCCATTTTTAGGCTCAGGAACTACAGCTGTAGTATCAAAAAAACTAGGCAGAAATTATCTTGGAATAGAAAAGGAAAAAAAATACTTTGAAGCGGCAAGCAAAAGAATTCAAAATGCAAAAGTTATAAATGATGAGTTTTTAGACACTTTGCAAAATAACAAAACAAAACCAAGAATACCTTTTGGATCACTGGTTGAAATGGGAGTAATAAAACCTGGTACCGAAATTTATGATCAAAAGAAAAAAGTAAATGCAAAAATCATGGTTGATGGAAGTATAAAACATCAAGAATATGAAGGGTCGATTCACCAAATTGCAGCTAAAATTATAGGTACTGAGAGTTGCAATGGCTGGACATATTGGCATTACCAGTCTGGAAATTTATTAAAGCCAATTGATGAATTAAGACAAAGATTAAGGTCTTCTAATTAATTCCTATAAATTTTACCAAGATAACTTTCTAAAAATTTTTCATTTTTTGTTAGATATTTTAGACAAATATTTCTCATAAAGATAGATAAAGGATTTTTAAGATGAAAAGCAAAATGATTTATTTTTGATCTCCTATTTATTGAGTTAATTTTATTTATTCGCTCCTTATAAAATTGATCATTGTTATTTTTTATATTTTCAAATAATTCATATGAAGTTTCTATAGATTGTGAGGCTCCTTGTGCAAATGAAGGTGGAAAAGCAAATAAAGCATCCCCAGCAAAGAATATATTTTTTTTATTTATAGTTTCTAATTTTTCACTCACAAAAATTGGAAAAGCTTTAATGTTTTCTAAATTACTTCCTAAATCTAAAATTGAATTTTGATTAATGATACCAATAAGTGATTGTAAAAAATCACTATTTTCAAACAATTTTCCATCTAAAAGTTGTTCTTTTGATAAATTTTTCCTAATTATAGAAATGAAATTATATTCTTTATTCTGATTAACTGGATAAATTACAAAGTGAAAATTGGAACCCATAAATATAGAGATATCAGAATTATCATAGTGTTTTATATTCCCTCTTAATGCAACAGATTTAAAAAACTTTGGAGCTACAATTTTATTAGAAATAATAGACTTTGATTTTGAGAAAACGCCATCAGAGACAATTATATAATCAAAATTTTCATTTTCATTATTGGAGAAAAGAACATTCAATTTTTCTCCATTATATTCAACTTTTTTTAACTCAATATTATGATTTATTTTATTATCTGGTACCGCATCTAACAAAAAACTTAATAAAGTTGATCTCTTTAAAGTTGTGTAATAGTTAGCTTCATCATTAAACTTTCTGATATCAATATCACAAATTTTATTATTATTTCTAGCATCTATAAAATTTACTTTTTTTGGATATGATAGATCGTGCGCAGATAAATTCTTAAAACCTATTTTATTTAGAAGTTTAATACTATTTACTGAAAGTTGAATTCCATAACCTTCTTCTAAATTAAATTTTGAACGTTTTTCATAAATTTTATATTCAAAATCTGGATATTTTTCTAATAAATTCGCAAGGTATAAACCTGAAATACCCCCTCCAATGATAGCTATCTTTTTCATTAAATTTTTGAGATAGAGCTAAATATTTTTTTTGTAAATGAAGGCAAAATTATTGATTTAGTTTTAGTACGATCAAGTAAAATTTTATTTTTTATATTTGGCAATCTATAAATTTTATTTAATATTATTTTCATATCCATATTTGATAGTTTAATATTAATTTTTTTACTATTTGAATATTTATATTTTTTTTTCTCGACTTCGTTCATTGGAAAAATTGGCATATTTTTTAAAAAATTAAATTTATCATTTCTTACTAATAAATATTTGTCATTATTTTGGTAAATTTGTGCTTCAAAATATTTTATCTTATTAAATTTGTTTTTTGTTTTAATTGTAAAATCATTTTTTTCGAATGAAATACAATTTAATGAGATTGGGCACTTAATACATAAAGGGTTATTTGGTTTACAAACTAAAGCGCCGAACTCCATTATGGCTTGAGCATAATCGCTTGCTCTGTTAGATAAATCAAAAAAATGAATTTTACTATTTAAATATTCTTTAGAAATTTCTTCTTCTTTTCTTAAATATAAAACTCTTTTTAGTATTCTCTCAACATTTCCATCTAATGGTATAATTTTTTTGTTGAAAGCAATAGCCATTATTGCCCTTGAAGTATAATCTCCAATGCCTGGCAATTTTTTTAAATCTTCAACATTGCTCGGTAGCCTTCCATTATATTCTTTTAATATTTTAATAGCAGTCTTTTTTAAATTTTTAGCTCTTGAATAATATCCTAAGCCCTCCCAGGATCTCATTAAAGTTTGATTTTTTACTTTAGATAGACCCTTTAGACTGGGAATTTTTTTTATAAAATTGATAAAATAAGGAATTACAGTTTTCACTTGTGTTTGCTGGAGCATAAACTCGCTAACCAAAGTAAAATATTCTCTTTGTTTCTTGGAAACTTTTTTTCTCCAAGGCAAAACCCTTTTATTATTATCGTACCAATAAAGAATTTTTTTTGATATGTTTTTACCATTCATATGAGTCCCAAATATAATACTAAGCAGAGATATAAATCCATTCAAGGATTAAGATCTTTTAAAAATACTTTACCCACAAAAGTAAAAAGAATAATAGATAAAAAAGGTCATATGTACTCACAGACTCTAGATAATTGGAAATATATTGTCGGAGAGGAATTATTTAAAGTGTGCTATCCAAAATCTTTTAAAAGCTCTAATAAAATAAGGGGGAGTTGTTTAAACATTATGGTTAAAAGAGGCAGTGAGATAGATCTTGAATACTCAAAAAAAAAAATAATGAATAAAATAAATGCCTACTTTGGCTATGAAGCTGTAAAAAATGTAAAACTTAATACTTTTGAAGGCGAAAGTGAAAAAAATAAAGAAAAAAAAATCTATAATGCGACAAAAAGAGAACATATAAAAAAGATAGATAATATAAAAAATGATAAAATTAAAAAATCTTTATTAAAATTAAGTAAAATATTTAAACCAAAATGAAAAAAATAATAATTACAACTTTATTCATTGCATTTTATTTTTTGCCAATAAATTTAAATGCTGAAATAAAAAAAATTTCTGAAGGTAATGTTGATGCAAAAATTAAAATTATAGTTTTTGAATCTCTGACATGTAGTCATTGTGCTAATTTTCATAAAAATGTTTATCCAGGTTTAAAAGAAAATTTTATTGATCGGGGCTATGTTTATATTGAATTTAGAAATTTTCCTCTAGATATGGCTGCTATGAATGCGTCGAAAATTGCACATTGTAGAAATGATGGAAATTCAGAAATACTTCACTACCTATTTAATAATCAAGATCAATGGGTAAAAGGAAAGTCAATTGAGGAACTAAATGAGAATATAAAAAAATATATTAAAAAATCAGAGTTCAAAATAGATGTTGAAAAATGTCTGGCTAGCAAAGAAGCTGAAGACCATATTTTAGAAGACCGAATCGAAGGTGCTAAAAAATTTAAAATAGATTCAACTCCTACATTAATAATTAATGGTGAAAAGTTCGATAATCCAACAAACTATAAAAAATTGAAAAAATTTATAGAAAAAATGATATAAGTCATGGAATGGAGTTTAAAAAAATCTCTTTAAACGGATTTAAGTCATTTGCAGAAAAAACAAATTTTCTGATTGAAGAAGGATTAACAGGAATAGTAGGTCCAAATGGATGTGGTAAATCAAATATAGTTGAGTCATTAAGGTGGTGTATGGGAGAAACCTCTGCAAAAAGTATGAGGGGCTCTGGTATGGAGGATGTAATTTTTTCAGGAACTTCAAACAAACCTTCAAAAAATATTGCCGAAGTATCAATTAACTTATCAAATGATAACAAAGATGGACCCCATCAATATAACGAATTAGAAGAGATTGAAATAAGAAGAAAAATTGAAAAAGATAAAGGTTCAAAATTTTATATAAACAATAAAGAAGTTAGAGCAAAAGATGCTCAAATGTTTTTTGCTGACCTATCAACGGGAGCACATTCACCTTCAATTATAAGCCAAGGAAGAATAGGAGCATTAGTAACTGCAAAACCTTCGGACAGAAGAGCAATTCTTGAAGAAGCAGCAGGTATTTCAGGACTGCATGTTAGAAGGCATGAAGCTGAACTAAGATTGGGAGCTGCTGAAAACAATTTAAAAAGAGCAGATGAATTAAGAAGACAGCAAGAAAAACAACTAGCGAATTTACAAAAACAAGCTGAAGAAGCAGCAAAATATAAATCTATATCTGAGGAAATACGTAAAGTTGAATCAGGACTATATTTTTTAAAATTAAAAGAGATTGATCATGAAATAAAATTAGAAAATGAAATAAACTTAGAAGCAGATGAAAAAGTAAAAGATTTTAATAGTAAATTAGATGAATTAGAAAAAGCAATAAAAATTGAAGTAGATAAAGTAACACCTGTTAGGGAAAAAAATATAGAAAACATTTCAAAAATTCAAAGATTAAACTTGGAATTAAAAGGGTTAGATGAGGAAAATGAGAGAATAAAAGAAGAAATAGATACGATTAAGAATGCTTTAAAATTAATAGATGAAGATATTGATAGAGAGAAAAGTATTGTTATTGATGCAAATTCTAATGAGAAAAGACTTAAAGAAGAAAAAAATCAATTAATTCAAATAGATTCAAAATACTATGAAACTGAAAAACTGTCTAATGAAGA
Source organism: uncultured Pelagibacteraceae bacterium (assembly GCA_902580135.1). Classification (GTDB taxonomy): domain Bacteria; phylum Pseudomonadota; class Alphaproteobacteria; order Pelagibacterales; family Pelagibacteraceae; genus Pelagibacter. The sequence goes on from CACHJL010000014.1 coordinate 22,754, forward strand.
TCTAGAACTAGCAAAATCAAATCTTAAAAATGAGCAAAATAGAATGGATGCCTTGCTAGAAACTTTAAATTTAGAATTTTTACAAAATAATATTGAAAGTTTTAGTTCGATGATAGAAAATTTAGATAAAGCAAAAACTCTACTTTCTGAAAGTAAAGTGGAAGAAGCAACAAATATATTAGATGAGTGCAAGACAAACTTGACTTTAATAAGTATGAAAATGAAAGATATGCAAAATGATAATTTAATTTCAAATTTAAGTTCAAAAAATGAGATAATAAAAAAAATGCAAGATGGCTATGCCGAAACTTACAGCAAAAATCAAAATATAAAAAAAGAGTCTGTTAAAAGAAATGAAAGAATAAAAATAATTGATCAAGAAATAGAGAGTTGGAAAAATTTGTTAAATAATTCAGAAAAAATGTCTGTAGAATTAAATGAGAGAAAAAATAAACAAAATTTGAAATTAAATGAATTAGAAAAACAACCGCAGACTCAAGCAGAAAAAAAAGGTCAGATTTCAGAAAATCTTAGAATTTCTGAAAAAGAAAAAAATGAAAATGAAATTTTAATTGAGGAAATTGATAAAAAAATTATAGATTTAAGAAAAGAACTTAATATTACTAAAGATAATTCGATTGAAATAAGAGAAAGAAAAGCGAGTTCAGGAGCAACAATCGATGGATTAAATAAAAGAAGAAATGATCTGTTAGACAGAGTTATGACCGAACTCAATTTGAACGAAGATAATTTACTGGAATTTTCTAATCTTGAAAAAGAAGAAGAGTTTCCAGATACAGTTGCACAAGAAGAGCTTTTGGATAAAAAAAAAAGAGAAAGAGAAAAGTTGGGTTCTGTTAACTTAATCGCAGACGAAGAAACTACGAAATATGAAGATGAAATAAAAAAAATGGAAAAAGATAGGCAAGACCTCGTGACTGCAATAATGAAACTAAAGGAGAGTATTACTGAATTAAATCAAAAAGGAAGGGAAAGACTCTTAGAAGCTTTTGAAAAGGTGAATAGAAAGTTTAATGAAGTCTACACAAAACTTTTCAATGGAGGAAATGCTAGGTTAGAATTAGTTGACTCTGATGATCCCTTGGATGCGGGTTTAGAAATGTTGGTCAGCCCTCCAGGAAAAAGACTTCAATCTATAACTCTTCTATCAGGAGGTGAACAAGCTTTAACAGCCTTATCTCTAATATTTGCTGTCTTTTTAACAAATCCTGCGCCTATATGTGTATTGGATGAAGTTGATGCTCCATTGGACGATGCAAACGTTACAAGATTTTGTAATCTTTTATTTGAACTTACAAAAATTACTTCAACAAGATTTATTATTGTTACACATCACGCTTTAACAATGTCAAAAATGGATAGATTATACGGCGTAACAATGCCTGAGAAAGGCATCAGCCAGCTAGTAGCAGTTGATCTTCAAAAAGCTGAAAGTATGGTTGCATAATTAATTAATGTCAGATGATAAGTTCAAAACTCGCTTAAAAATTGCAAAAAATAAATTAAAATCTAGAAAATCCTCAAAAAATGGAGAATCTTCTGCAGGAATTGGGGTTGCTTTTAAAATGAGTACAGAATTAGTGTCTGCTGTTGCAGTTGGGACAATTATTGGGTTTATTTTAGACAATTGGTTTGGTACTAAGCCTTGGTTAATTTTAATATTTTTTTTTGTAGGCGTAATTGCTGGGATAATGAATGTAGTTAAATCCGCAAAAAAAATGCAAAAATAGTAAAGATTTTAAATGGCAGCAAACCCAATGTACCAATTCAATGTTTATAGAATTGGACCAGAAATAAAGTTAGGATCAGTAGATATTTCATTTACAAACGCAAGTCTATTTATGGTAATTAGTACTTTAGCAGTTCTAATTATTTTTAATTTAGGTGCTAAAAAAAAATCCTTAATACCTGACAAAATTCAATTATTAGCAGAACTTAGTTATTCCTTTGTGTCAAAAATGATTAGTGATACAGCGGGGTCAAAGGCTAAACCTTATTTTTCATTTATATTTTCATTATTTATGTTCGTATTATTCTGCAATATGTTTGGCATGATACCTTATTCATTTACAGTAACAAGTCATATAATTGTTACATTTACACTTGCAGCATTTATTTTTATTGGGGTGACGGTTATTGGTTTTATTAAGCATGGTTTTGGATATTTAAAACTTTTTGTACCTAGTGGTGTTCCAATAATTTTACTTCCATTAATAGTAGTAATTGAAATAATTTCTTATCTGAGTAGACCAGTTAGTCTGTCTGTTCGATTGTTTGCAAACATGATGGCAGGTCATACAATGATGAAGGTATTCGGAGGTTTTGTAATAAGCCTTGGAATTATTGGTGGATGGCTTCCACTTAGTTTTTCGGTTGCTTTAACAGGTTTGGAGATATTAGTTGCTTTTCTTCAAGCGTATGTTTTTGCAATTTTAACCTGCATCTATTTAAATGATGCATTAAATTTACACCATTAACAACATACAAAGGAGGAAATAATGGAATTAGAAGCAGCAAAAATGATAGGAGCAGGACTTGCAGCAATAGCTTTAGCAGGTGCTGGTGTCGGAATTGGTATAATCTTTGGTAATTACCTTTCTGGTGCAATGAGAAATCCTTCTGCAGCGCAGAAACAATTCCCTAATTTGCTATTAGGATTTGCTTTAGCAGAAGCAACTGGACTATTTGGTCTAGTAGTTGCATTGATAATTTTATTTGCATTTTAGTTAATGCTCAAAAAAATAATTATTCAGATATTCACTTTATACTTTGTGCTAGCGACACATGCACAAAGTGGGGAAAGTGGAGGTATGCCACAACTTAACCCGGAATTTTGGGTATCTCAAATAGTGTGGTTGGTTTTAACTTTCGGTCTACTCTATATAATTTTATCAAAATTAATTTTGCCAAAAATTAGTAATAATTTAGAAACTAGAAAATCACAAATTTTAGAAAATATAGAAACAGCAGAAAAACAAAGAGAAGAAAGTGATAAAAAACTTAAAGAATTTGAAAAAATTATTTTGGAAAGTAAACTTGAAGCAAAAAATTATTTTAATGAAGCTAGGCAAAAAATACAAGAAGATATCACTAATAAAAGAAATGCATTAGATAAAGATATTGATGATGAGATAAGAGCTGCAGAACAAGAAATAAAAAACTTAAATACTGCTTCAAGAGAAAAAATTAAAAATATAGCAGTTGAAACTTCATCTGAACTAATAAAACAGTTAATTGGAGAAGAGACAAATAATAGCAGTATATCTGCGATAGTTGAAGAACAGTCTAAAAAGAATAAGGAGGAACAGCATGGTATTTGATGCAACATTCTGGGTAGCAGTTTCTTTTGTTATTTTTGTTGGAGTTTTAATTTATTTTAAAATTCCTCAAAATGTTAATAACTTGTTAAGTAAAATGATAGTAGATATAAAAAACGAAATTGATGAAAGTGAAAAATTAAGAAAAGAGTCAAAAAAACTTTTAGATAATGCTCAGAGTAAACTAAATTCTGTAAGTGTGGAAACAAAAAAAATATTAGACCAAGCAAAAAGTGAAGCTGATAGACTTGTAATTGATATGAATGATAAATTTCATAAATCAGCTGAAATTAAGAAAAATCTTTCAAAAATCAAAATTTCTCAAATGAAAGAAACTGCAATTAAAGAAATAAAAGATAATTCAATTAGAATAGCCATAAACTCTGTTAAAAAAATTATAACTACTTCTGTGGATAAGTCAAAGTTAGATAATTTATTTAAAAAAAATCTAGAAGAGACAAAATCTGAACTTAAAAAGATTAACTCATAGTTTTCCAAGATATCTTCGTTACTTTTCTTTAAAATAATATAAAATTCAAATATGAATTCAATTGTAATTGGCTCAGGGTTTGGTGGTATTGCAGCAGCTTTGAGATTAAAAGCAAAAAAACACAAAGTAACTCTTATAGAAAAACATAAAGATTTAGGTGGAAGAGCACGAGTATTTAAAAAAAATGGATTTATATTTGATGGTGGACCAACTGTTATAACTGCGCCATATCTTATTAATGAACTTTTTGAACTATTTAATAAAAACCCAGAGGATTATATTAAAATTAGACCACTAGATACTTGGTATAGATTTATTTTTGAAGATGGATTTAAATTTGATTATTCAGGCAATGAAGAAAAAATGAAAGAACAAATAGAAAAAATAAATAAGGATGATTTATCGGGGTATGAAAACTTAGTAAATTTTACAAAAAAAATTTTTGACAAAGGTTTTACAGAACTTTCCGATGTTCCATTTGATAAACCTTCATTTATGATAAAACAAATTCCATCTTTATTAAACTTGAAAAGTTATAAATCAGTTTATAGTTTAGTATCTTCGTTTGTTAAAAATGATAAATTAAGAAGATTATTAAGTATGCATCCATTATTGGTTGGTGGAAATCCATTTACAACAACATCAATATATGGATTAATTTTATATTTAGAAAAGAAATGGGGCATTCACTATTCAATGGGTGGAACCGGTCAAATTATTAATGGAATGGAAAAGTTAATGATAGAGGAAAATATTGAAATTATAAAAGGCCAGGAAGTAACAAAAATTATATCAAAAAATAATAAAATTGTTGGAGTAAAATTGAATAATAACAAAGAAATAAATACTGATAATGTTATTTGTAATGCGGATCCACCAGCTGTTTATTCTAAATTGACAGTTCCAAAAACTACGAGTTCAATATTCAATTGGAAGATGAAAAGAATGCAATATTCTATGGGCTTGTTTGTATATTATTTTGGAACCAAGAAGGTATATGATCAAGTAGAGCACCATACGATAAAGTTCGGAAATAAATATAAAGAACACCTTGATGATATTTTTAACAAAAAAATATTGAATAAGGATATAAGTTATTATCTTCACAGGCCTTCGGCTACTGATAAATCAATGGCTCCTGAGGGCCATGATTGCTTTTACGTACTTGTTCCTGTACCAAATAATCAGTCAGGCATAAATTGGTCTGTTGAAGGAGAAAAGATAAAAAATCTTGTAATAGATAAAATGGAAAAGGATTTATTACCAAATTTAAAAGAAAATATAGTAGAAGAATTTTATTTAACTCCTGATTATTTTGAAAAAGAACTTAATACTAAATATGGGTCTGGTTTCTCAATCCAGCCTAAATTTTCACAATCCGCTTATTTTAGATTTCACAATAAATCTGAAATATATGATGGTTTATATTTTGTTGGTGCTGGAACACATCCTGGAGCGGGCGTTCCGGGTGTACTATCATCTGCAAAAGTCCTAGATAAAATTTTATAATGGCCAATAACAGCTATCTATCTATATATGCAAAATCTTTTAATTGGGCTGGATATTTTTTGCCAAAAGAAATTTATTTAAAGTGCTCAAATTTATATGATTTTTGTAGAACAGTAGACAATATTGCTGATGATATTGGTGAAATTAGCGTAAAAAAAAATACCCTTTTAGAATTTAAAAATAACTTTATCAATCAAAATTATAATAATCCTGTAATTAAAAACATGTGGTCTTTAATAACAGAATATGGAATTTCAACAAAAGTAATTAACGACTTATTTGATGGAGCTGAGTATGATTTAAAACACAAAGTACAAATTAATTCAAAAAAAGAGTTATTGATATATTCTTATAGAGTTGCTGGCTCTGTTGGTTTAATGATGGCAAAAATATTAAATGTTAAAAACAGAAATTCTTTAAAATCAGCGATTGATTTAGGTATTGCTATGCAACTTACAAATATATCGAGAGATGTTATAGAAGATTCAAAAAATAATAGGTTTTATATATCTAATAATTTTGAAACAATAGTAGAAACTTTGAAAACTGCTGATCTATTTTATGAAAGTTCTTTTGCTTCTATAAAAGAAATTCCATTCAGTTTTCGTTTTTCTATATTAGTAGCAAGAAGAATTTATAGAGCAATTGGACATAATATTATAAAAAAAAAAAATTTGGAAGATTATAAAAGTTCAGGTAAAATTTATGTAAGCAAAATTGGAAAAATTATTCAAACATTCTTATCTGTGTATGACTTAATAAGACTATTATTGATTAAACATGGTGATCACTCAAGATTTAAAGAGCATAAGATAATAAATGAAGAAATAAATTTAAATGAAAGATTTTGATTATATAATTATTGGTGGAGGATGTGCAGGTTTATCTTTAGCTTACGAATTAGAAATTCATAAAAAGTTAGAAGATAAAACTTTAGCAATTATAGAGCCTAGAAAAGAATATTATAAAGATAAAACTTGGTCTTTTTGGAAAACAACTCCACATAATTATGATGATTGTGTAAAAAAAAGCTGGAAAAATTTTTCTATAAACCTGCCAAATAAAACAAAATTTTTGGAATGTGGTAAATATCCATATCAAAGTATTGATAGCGGATTATTTTATGAAAAAATTAATAAAAAATTAAAGTTAAATAAAAACATTTATTTTTATAAAAATATTAATGAAATAAGCTCAGAAAATTCATTTATATTTAACAGCGTTCCTAATCTCAATAGAAATGAAAATAATCTTTGGCAGCATTTTTGTGGTGTTGAAATAGAGACTAATAATAACTTTTTTGATGATGAAATTATTAATTTAATGGATTTTGATTGTAATCAAAGAAATAGCGTACATTTTTTTTATACACTTCCATATACAAAAAATAAAGCACTGGTTGAAACTACTTGGCTCTCAAAAATGAATGATAATTCACAAAAAGATTATGATGAACAAATTAGAGAATATATTGAAAATCACTTAAATCTTAAAGATTATAAGATTACATATAAAGAAGAAGGGGCTATTCCACTTTTTCATACATCTTACCCAAGAGAAAAAAATAAAATAAATATTGGAACAGCAGGTGGTATGACAAGATTAAGCACAGGATATACTTTCCTTAATATTCAAGAACATTGTAAATTCATAAGAGAAAATATTGAAAATATTACTGAAGTTAAATTATTTGAAATTGAAAAAAAATATCAATTTTTAGATAAAATATTCTTAAAAGTTATTGAAAAAAACCCTGAAAAAATGCCAAATATATTTTTTAAAATGTTCGACGGTTCTTCCAATACAGTTGTAAAATTTCTATCTAATAAAAGTAATATTTTAGAGGATTTTTCAATAATTTTAAACATGCCTAAATGGATATTTATAAAAGAGTTATTTAGAAACTAATATGATTAAATTAAATTTTTATCACTCATTAATTTTTTTTAATTTAACTATATTTTTGTCTGCTTTAGAATATTTAAGAAGTAATAATTTATTGATATTTTGTTTATTCTTGATTTTAAGTATTGGAATATCACATGGGTCACTTGATCATATAAAGGGAAAAAAACTTTTAAAAATTTTTAAGATTAAATCGATAAACATTTTTTATTTTGGTTATATTGCAATTGGATTAGTAACTATTTTAATATGGTATTTATTTCCAAAACTCTTGTTGCTTTTATTTTTAATAATTGCAGCATTTCATTTTGGAAAAGAAGATTCAGAATTTATAAATAAAAAAAAAAATTTTGAATTGATTTATTTTTTTAAAGGTTCTTTAATTATAGTTGCACCTCTACTTTTTCATAAAAATGAAACAATGTTGATTTTTGAAAGTTTGAACTTTGATATTTCAGGTAATTTTTTAATAAATGATATAACTTTATATTTTTTTGTTTTATTTAGTTTTGTTTCAACATTGATTTTAACATTAAAAAAAAGTTTTGATTCTAAATCACTTTTATTAATGGATTTTTTGTCTATCATAATCCTGAATTATTTCTTGAATCCAATCTTAGCATTTACAATTTACTTCTGTTTTTTACATTCAATTAGGCATTCTATTTCATTGATATTTGAAATAGATAATAATATTAGGATAGGTTTGCCAATTTTTTTAAAAAGAGCATTGCCTCTTACTATCATTACTATTTTTATCTATTTGTTTTCACTATATTTTTTAAATAATTACAATGATTTTAATGAATCTATACATAAAATAATTTTTATTGGTTTGGCGTCATTAACTTTTCCTCATATATTGCTCGAATATCTTTTAGAAAAAAATGGAAAATAAAAATTTAAAAATTTTATTAGCTGCTCCTCGGGGTTTCTGCGCTGGCGTTGACCGTGCAATAGAAATTGTAAAAAAAAGTATAGATAAGTATGGTTCTCCAGTTTATGTAAGACATGAGATTGTTCATAATAAACATGTTGTAGATGGTTTAAAAAAAATTGGAGCAATATTTGTAGAAGAATTAGAAGAAATTGAAGATAAAACAAGACCAGTAATTTTTTCTGCTCATGGTGTGCCAAAAACAGTTCCTAAAGAAGCTTCAAATTTAAACATGACATTCGTTGATGCTACGTGTCCATTGGTTTCTAAAGTTCATAGAGAAGCTGAAAATTTGCACAAAAAAGGCGCACATATATTACTTATCGGACACAAAAATCATCCCGAAGTAGTTGGTACTATGGGACAGTTGCCAAGAAATAGCATTGAACTTATTGAAAGTGTTGAAGATGCAGAAAATTATTTTAATAAAAATAATAATAAATTAGCATATATAACTCAAACAACTTTATCTGTTGACGACACAAAAGATATAATTAATGCATTAAAAAAAAAATTTCCAAATATTTACGAGCCTAAAAAAGAAGATATTTGTTACGCTACCACTAATAGACAATCAGCCGTAAAAAAAATTGCTAAAAGTTGTGATATGTTTTTTATAATAGGAAGTAGAAACTCTTCAAATTCAGTTAGGCTAGTTGAAGTTGCAAGAAATAACGGGTGTAAAAATTCCGAGCTAATTCATTCTGAAAGCAACGTGCCATTTGAAAAAATTGCTAATTGTAAAACTATCGGTATTTCCTCAGGAGCCTCTGCTCCGGAAGTTTTAGTTGAAGAATTTATCAATTCTCTAAAAAAAGAGTTTAATGTAGAAATAGAAGAAGTAGAAATAGTGAAAGAAAATATAATATTTAAAATTCCTGGAAAATTAAACTAGTGGCTGTATATACTAAAATTAATTCGAGAGAAGTAAGCTATATTGAAAAAAATTATAGCATAGGAAAAATTATTAAATTTACTGGTATTAAAAAAGGAATCGAAAATACAAATTATCTTTTAAAAACAAAAAATAGAAAATTTATACTGACTCTTTTTGAAAAAAGAGTTCAAAAAAAAGATTTACCTTTCTTTATGAATTTAATGGACAAGTTAAATAAATATAAAATTAATTGTCCAGAACCTCAAAGAAATAAAAAAGGAAGTTTTTTAATAAAAATTAAAAATAAAACTGCGTCTATTGTTTCCTTTGTTGAAGGAAAAGATAAGTTAAAATTAAACCCAAAAAACTGTTATGAAATTGGTAAGAACATAGCTAAACTTCACAGAGCATCAAAAAAAATTAAGCTTTATAGAAAAAATTCTTTATCTTTAAAAGATTGGCCAAAACTATTAAATAAAATTGGAAATAAATCAAAGATTATAAGCCCAAATTTAAATAGTTTGATGAAAAATAGTTTCTTAGAAATAAAAAAAAAATGGCCGAAAAATTTACCTTATGGAACTATTCATGCTGATTTATTCATAGATAATATTTTTTTTAAAAAAAATAAGTTTCATGGATATATAGACTTCTATTTTGCGTGTAATGATTTTTTGATGTACGAAATTGCCATTTGTATTAATGCATTATGTTTTGATAAAAAAAATAATAAATTTGTATTTAACAAGAAAAAATCAACAAATCTTATTAAGGGTTATTCAAAAATAAGAAGATTTTCAGACAGAGAGAAAAAATCTTTAAATATCTTATGTAGAGGTGCGGCTCTTAGATATTTGCTAACAAGAACTTATGATTATTTAAATACGCCAAAGAGTGCTGTTATAAAAATTAAAAATCCCAGGGAATATATTCAAAAACTTAATGTGCATAATAAATTTAACAATTTTAAAAATTATTATATTTAAATGATTAAAATTTACACTGATGGCTCCTGTTTAGAAAATCCAGGAGATGGTGGATGGGCAGCTATAATTATCGATGGTGGGAAAAAAACTCAAATAAAGGGAAGTAAAAAAAATACTACAAATAATCAAATGGAGCTACTTGCCCCAATTCAAGCTTTAAAAAAAATTCCCAAAGGTAGTAAAGTTCAAATTTTTACAGACTCTAAATATGTAAAGTCAGGAATAACAGAGTGGATCCATAATTGGAAAAAAAATGGATGGAAAACTGCAAACAAACAAAAAGTTAAAAATAAAGAACTTTGGGAAGAATTAGATCTTTTAGCTAATGAATTTGAAATAATTTGGAACTGGGTAAAAGCACATTCAACTGATGAGTTAAATAACGAAGTTGATTTAATTGCTAGAGAAGCTGCAAATTTATAATCGATACACCTGGCAACAGAACGCCCCTTAAAAAA
>CACHJL010000015.1 GCA_902580135.1 uncultured Pelagibacteraceae bacterium
ATTTAATTTTTTTGAAAAATTTAATGACGATTCATAGGCATGAGCAAAAGTATGACCTAGATTTAATACTTTTCTCCGATGTTTCTCCTTTTCATCCTCTTCGACAATTTTTTTTTTTAGTTTACAACTATTAATTATTGCTCTTTCTAAATATGGATCTTCTAAATTCAAAATTTTACGAATATTTTTATCAAGAAATTTAAAACTTTTATAATTATCAATTAAACTGCTTTTTAATATCTCTGCATATCCACATATTATTTCTCTATATGGTAGTGATTTTAAAATTTCTATATCTGAAACTACTAATTCAGGTTGATAAAATGTACCAATCAGATTTTTTCCATAATTATTATTAATTCCTGTTTTACCACCAATTGATGAGTCAACTTGGGATAATAATGTAGTTGGAATATTAATAAATCTTATGCCTCTTTTAAAAGTGCTAGCCGCAAAAGCCACTACATCTCCTGTTATTCCTCCTCCAAATGAAATAATGCAATCTTCCCTATTAAAATTTTTTCTAAATAAAATATTATGAATTTTGTTTACACTTGCATAATTTTTTTTTTTTTCGCTAGCAGCAAAATTATAAGTAATTTTGGATTTAATATTTATATTTCTAAATAAGTTAAGTTTTAATTTATTTGGAATATTGTTATCTACAACTATTAGGCATTTTTCAGAAAAAATTTTTTGAGAAAAAAAAATTTTTTGTATATTTTTAATAATATTTGAACCTATAAAAATAGGATATTTTTTTGTTTTTGTATTTATTATCAAACTATGAGTTTTCATAAATTTTTATAATTTTTTCCACAATTTGTTTTTTATTTAATTTATCACAATGAATTTTATAGTCAGATAAATTATATACAGCAGATCTTTTATTTATTAATTTAAGTAAATCTAAATTACTTAATTTCATTGCCAAAGGCCTTTTTTTACTATTTTTAATTCTGCTTAATAATGTTTCGTTTTTCCAATGAAGCCATATAGTTATACATTTTTGTAGAGCATGCTTTCTAATATTTGGATTTATATATCCACCGCCACCTAATGAAATTACTTTATTTTTTAATTTAAGAAATTTTAATGAAATTTCTTCTTCAATATTCCTAAAGTGTTTTTCTCCATTTTTTTTAAAAATCTCAGAAATAGTTTTTTTTTCAATTTCTTCTATTTTGTTATCAGTATCAATAAATTCAAATTCTAGTTTTTTTGATAAATATTTGCCTATTGAGGATTTACCTGATCCCATCATTCCTACCAAAACTAAACTTTTATTTAATTTCATGGGTTTCTATATTGAAAAAACACAAATTTGTCTTATTTTGAATTTACTTAAAAGTATATGCAATTTACAAAAAATACAAGCACAGGAAAACTTACTGCTATAGGTAAATTTTTAATAAAAGTAACTTTAGTACTTATCGTTCTTTTTATTGGAGTCATCTTGGTTTCTAAAATTGACTTTCCTGCTCCAAATAAAAAAATTGAAAAAATTATATCTAATGAAAACTTTAAAACAATTAAGTAAATATTTAATAATTTTATTGCTTTTTTGTTTTTCTTTGAAAAAAGCAGTTTCAACTGAACCAGTTGATATTTGGAATATTGAAAAAAAAGAAAATATCGTTGAAGATAAGTCAATTAATAATAAAAAAAATATTGATAATGAAAATTATCTAGGAATAAAAATAGTAGATCAAAATAAAAATATAATTGTTAATAATTCACTAAGCGAAAATACAATAAAATTAGCTGGATTGTATGATCCTGCAGAAAATGGATTGTCTATTGATATGTGGTCCAACAGTAATGGAAACGATATAAAATATACTTTAGAAAAGATAAACTCAAAAAAATTATCAAATTTTTCAAAAAAAATAATGGATGTTGCGTTGCTTACAAACTCATATCTACCATCAAATAATATTTCAAGTGAAGAATTTCTTAATTTCAAGTTCCAGTATTTAATAAAAAAAAAAGATTTTAAGTTAATTAAAAACTTTTTAATTAAAAATCCTTCATTAAAAGATAATGAAAAAATAATACGTTTTTACACTGATTATTATTTGTCAAATTCCCAATTAGATAAATCTTGTGAAATGTTTGATTATGTAAAAATATTTTCAGATGATTATTTAAACAGTTTTAAAATTTATTGTTTAATTGAAAAAAATAAAAAAGAAGAGGCCCAACTTTTATTCGATATTAATTCTGAATTTGGAAGTTTTGATAAATTTTTTATAAAAAAGTTCAATATCCTAATGGGCTATGAAAAAAAAGATGATTTATTTTCTGAAAAAAATATTTTGAATTTTCATTTATCCCATAAAACAAATGAAAATTTTTCATATGAACCAAAAATTGATACACCGAAGTTTATATGGCAATATTTATCAACCTCAAATTTATTAAAAGATTCTGAATTAATAAATTTAGAAAATTCTGATCAGGTTAAATTAATAGAATCAGCAACGAATGATGGAATTTATGATGAAGAAGAGTTATTCAATTTATACAAAAGATTTCAATTTGATATCAATCAATTGATTAATGTAAATGATGCACACAAACTACTTCCAGATTATCAAGGTAGAGCCCTTCTTTATCAAAGGCTTTTGTTAACATCTGACAGTTCTCTTAAACTTAATTTATCTTTCATGCTAAATAATTCATTTAAAGAATCTAGTTTATCCAATGCATTTGATGAAAAATTATCAAAAATTTTGAGAACAATAAATGAGGATCAAGTCCCATCAAATCTTACAAAATTTTATATGAATAATAGAGAAACTGAGCAAGAAAAAGAATTAAAAATAAAATTTAACAACAAAGTTTTTCATCAATCAAAGTTATTAAATTATTTTTTAAACAAAACAAGCCTTCCAAAAGTAGAAAAAGAAACTAATGATCTATTAAAAAAAATAAAAAAAAATAAAAAATATTTTTTTTCAATAAAAGATATAATGATGATTGAATCTTTAAAATCTGATGGCGTTCAAGTTCTCAAAAAATACGATAATTTGTATGAGTATAAACCAGATGTACCTGTTGAAATTAATTCTATGATTGTGAACGGAGAAAGTGGCTTAGTATTGCTTAAAATAGCGAACATAATAGGAGAAGATGAATTGGAGGATATTGATTTAGAATCACTTAGTTTTATTATTGGAATTTTGAACGAATTAAATGTGATTAATTTAAGAAATGAAATTTTATTAAAAGTTCTTCCTTTAAAAGTTTAAATAATATTATAAAATTAATTATGGCAATTAAGAATATCATTACAGAACCAAATAAAATTTTAAGACAAAAATCTTTACCAGTAAGCATAGTTGGAAAAGAGGAACAAAAATTAATGAATGACATGCTTGAAACAATGTATGATGCAAATGGTATTGGACTTGCAGCAATTCAAATAGGTGTACCTAAAAGAATCATTGTTATGGATTTATCAAAAAATGAAGAAAAAAAATCACCAATGTATTTTGTTAATCCAATAATAACAAATAAAATAACAGAAACATCTACTTATGAAGAAGGCTGTTTATCTGTTCCTAATTTTTTTGCAGAAGTTGATAGACCAAAAAAATGTGATGTAGAATATCTTGATTATAATGGTAAAAAAAAAATATTAAACGCCAATGGGTTATTGGCAACTTGTATCCAGCATGAAATGGATCACTTAGAGGGGATTTTATTTATTGATTATTTATCAAAACTAAAAAAAACAATGGTTATAAAAAAATTATCAAAGCAAAAAAATAGACCTGATAGAATAATTGTTTAACAATGTTTAAAAAAATTGTTTTTATGGGTACCTCAAATTTTGCTGTACCGATTTTGAAATCATTGTATCAAAATGGATACCCAATTTCAGTTGTTTACACGCAGCCACCCAAAAAATCAAATAGAGGTCAAAAATTTAACAAATCACCAATAAATTTATTTTCTGAAAATATAAGCTTAGAGATTAGAACACCTAATATTTTAAAAAATAATATTGAAGAAGAACAATACTTAAATAAATTACAACCTGATTTAATCATAGTTGTTTCGTATGGTCAGATAATACCAAAAAATTTGTTAAATATTCCTAAGTACGGTTTCCTAAATGTTCACGCTTCTCTTCTACCAAAATGGAGAGGAGCAGCCCCAATACAAAGATCGATAATGAATTTAGATAAAGAAACAGGAATTAGCATTATGAAAATAAATGAAAATTTAGATGAAGGTCCAGTTTGTAATCAATACCAAGTTATAATTTCTGAAAATATGAACGCAGATGAATTATCAGATAAACTATCATTACTGGCTTCAGAAAAAATATTAGATATTTTAGATAATATTTACCGTCATAAAACACAATTTAAAGATCAAGACCATTCAAAAGCCAGTTATGCAAAAAAAATAGAAAAAATAGAGGGAAAAATTAATTGGGATGAAAACTCAGATAAAATAATTGGAAAAATTAATGGACTTTATCCATTTCCAGGAGCTTTTTTTTTATTCAATGGAGAGAGATATAAAATACTTAAAGCAGAAAAATCCCATACTAATGGAGAACCCGGAAGTGTAATAAGTGAAGATTTAGAAATATGCTGCGGAGAAGGATCGGTAAAAGTATTAATTATCCAACGGGAAGGGAAAAGAGTTCAACAAATAAATGAATTTTTGCCTGGAAATCAAATAAAAAAAGGCTCCAAAATTACTTAATGCACAGGTATCAAATATTAATTGAGTATGTTGGAACATCGTTTGTTGGTTGGCAAATTCAAAAAAAGGGCAATTCTATTCAAAAAGTAGTTCAAATAACCTTATCAAAATTATTGAAGCAGAAAATTTTGTTATATGGTTCTGGCAGAACTGATTCAGGAGTTCATGCATTAGAACAATCAGCTCATTTTGATGTAAAAAACAAAATTCAAAATATTGACAAAATAATTAAGTCACTAAATTACTTCTTAAATAATAAAATGATTTCAATAATTGATATTAAAAGAAAAAATAATAATTTTCATGCAAGGTATTCTGCTAAAGAAAGGATATATTTGTATATAATTAGAAATAGAGTCTCACCTTCAATACTTAACAAAGATAGAGAATGGCATATAAGAAAAAAATTAGATTTAAATTTAATTAAAAAAGGATCTAAAAAATTAATTGGAAAACACGATTTTTCAACATTTAGGTCTTCTAATTGTAGTGCAAAAAGTCCAGTAAGAACTATAAATGAAATTATAATTAGGAAATCAAAAGATCAAATTAAAATAAAATTTAAATCTAAATCATTTTTGAAAAATCAAGTTAGATCAATGGTAGGATGCTTAAAATATCTTGGGGAAAAAAAATGGAATCCAAAAAAGTTTGCAAAAATTATTAAAATGAAAGATAGAAAAAAAGTTGCACCTCCTGCTCCTGCTCATGGACTATATCTTGAGAAGATTATCTATTAATTTCTAAGGACTTTTTAAATTTTTTGTTTATTCTCCAACGACTTTCAGTTCTAACAATAAAACCACAGCAATTTTTAGATTTACAATTGCATGGAAATTGTTTGTAATCTGAATCATATCCAAAACCATAGTCACATGTAAATTCTTCACCTTTTTTTATATCTTTTATTGAAGTTACCCATAGCTTTAAACCTTTGCCTTCATATTCACAGTTATTAGAACAAGAATGGTTAATTAAGCGTGCAGTATTCCAAGGAACATCTCCATCTAGATCATATCTACTATTCAAATTAAATAGATAAATTGGTTTTGCGTTATCAAACTTTTCAGATTTTTCAGTTTGTTTTTTCGTAATTATATTTCCAACATAATTTATAATTTTTGTACCTGCTTTAATGTCTTTTGTGGCATAAAGTCCACGACCTTTTCTATCAATATTAGATTTTTTAATTCTATAGAGTTTCATAATTATTTCTTTAATGAAAATTATTTTAATTTCAATTAAATTCTAAAAGAGCATCAACATGTCTCTTAGTACTATCTCGAAGCGCTTTCAGGTCATAACCACCCTCTAAAATTGAAACAACTTTTCCATTACAAAATTTTTTAGAAGCCTCTAATATTCTCTTTGTAATAGTGAAATAATCCTCTGTTTTTAGATTAAATTGAGCGAGAGGATCATCCTCATGGGCGTCAAAGCCAGCACTGATTAATATAAATTCTGGATTAAACTCTTCCAATTTTTTTAGCACACGGTCAAATACGTTTAAATATTCTTCTGAACTTATACCAGCTGGCAAAGGTATGTTAAAGATGTTGTTAAACTTACCTTTTTCTTGTTCTGAACCAGTTCCTGGATAGTAGGGATATTGGTGAGTTGAAATAAAAAGGATATTTTCATTTTCATAAAAAATATCCTGCGTTCCATTACCATGATGTACATCAAAATCTATTATTGCAACTTTCTTATATTTATATTTTTTCAACAAATAATTTGCACCGATACTTACTGAATTAAAAATGCAAAAACCAGCTGCCTTATTTTGTGAGCTATGATGTCCAGGAGGTCGAACACCACAGAATGCATTTCTAAATTCTTTTTTTTCTACTCCGTCAATTGCAGTAATTATTGATCCTACAGCATCAAAAGTTGCTTCTTTGCTTCCAGGTGAAATAATTGTATCACCATCAAGTGAAGCAAAACCTTTTTTTGGAAAAGAACTTTTAACTAAATTTAGGTAATTCGTTTCATGTGTCGTTAAAAGAATTTCATCTGAAACTTTAGATGGTTTCTTCCATATAAGATTTTTATTATTAAATTTTTTAAAATTTTCTATTATTACAGATACTCTTGCTATTTGCTCTGGATGACTAGGCCCTGTATCATGATTTTTAGATGTATCTGATGTAATTAAACCAGTTTTCACTTAAAGTAGTTATCTAGGATTTTGGTATAAATTAAAGTTAATCTTTTTAAATCAGATAAGGATACACATTCCCCAACTTTATGCATAGTTTTCCCTACCAATCCAAATTCTAAACATGGAGATATTTTTCTTATAAATCTAGCATCCGACGTTCCACCAGTTGTAGATAATTTAGGTTTAATTTTAGTAATCTTTTTAATTGTATTTTGTATCATAAATGAAGTTTTGTTAGGCTTAGTTAAAAAGGCCTCACCAGAAACACTATATTCAATTTTATATTTTGATTTATTTTTATTACAAATTTGTTTTATTATTTTATTAATTTTATTCTTTAATTTGTAAGATGTGTGTTTGTTGTTAAATCTAATATTAAAGGATGCACTAGCTAATCCTGGAATTACATTATCAGCTGAATTATCAATGTTAATTTTTGTTATTTCTAAATTTGTAGGTTGAAAATCTTTTGTTCCTTTATCAAATTTAATTTCTTTTAACTCTTTTAGTATTTGGACTAAAGCTGTTGATGGATTGTTTGCTCTGTTAGGGTAAGCTACATGACCTTGAATACCAATGACAGACAATTTTCCAGTTATACTACCTCTACGACCAATTTTTATCATTTCTCCCAATTTATTTGGATTCGTAGGTTCTCCTACTAAGCAAAAATTTATTTTTTCTTTTCTTTTTCTCAAATATTCAACAACTTTTTTTGTCCCATTAATTGCAATTCCTTCTTCATCTCCAGTAATTAGAAGACTAATAGACCCACCGAATTTTTTATTTTTTTTAGAAAAATTACTTACCGCAGTAACAAATGCAGCTATTGAGCTTTTCATATCATTTGCACCTCTGCCGATTAAGTATCCTTTCTTAACAGCGGGTTTAAATGGATTAACAGTCCAATCATTTAAATTACCAGGTGGTACTACATCCAAATGACCTGCATAACAAAAATTTGGACTTGCGGTACCAAGTCTCGCATAAAGATTTTTTACAGGATAACTATTTTTATCTTTGAACTCGAGAATCTTTGTTTTAAAGCCTATTTTTTTTAATTTTTTTTCTAAAAATTTAACAACACCTGCATCAGTTTTTGTGATTGATGGAAATCTAATTAGCTCTTTAGCTAATTGAAGTTCGTTAATTTTTTGCATTTTTATTCTCTTAAAAGATCATTAACTGAAGTTTTTGATCTAGTTTTTTCGTCAACTTGTTTAATTATTACTGCGCAATATAAAGATGGTGCTTGTGGATTTTTTTTGTCTGGCAAAGATCCTGGAACAACTACTGAATAAGGAGGTATTTTTCCATAAGATATTTCACCTGTTTTTCTATTAACAATTTTTGTTGATTGTCCAATGTACATTCCCATACTTAAAACAGAGCCTTCTCCAACTATTACACCTTCCACTACTTCTGACATTGCACCTAAAAATACATTATCTTCAATAATTGTTGGTAGTGCTTGAGCGGGTTCCAAGACACCCCCAACTCCAGTCCCAGCTGAGATATGACAATTTTTTCCAATCTGACAACAACTCCCTGCACGACTGAACGTATCCATCATTGTTCCTTCGTCAATATATGCACCAATATTTACATAGCATGGCATCAAAACTGCATTCTTTCCAACAAAAGATCCTTTTCTTACGGGTGAATTAGGCACCATTCTAAAACCAGCTTTTTCATGATCTTCTTTTGTCCATCCAGCTGTTTTTCCTTTAAGTAAATGAGCTTTATCATACCAGCTACTGTAAGGACCATTTAAATTTTCCATTGGATACATTCTAAAGCTTAACATGATAGCTTTTTTAAGATGTTGATGAGTAACCCATTCACCATTGATTTTTTCAGCTACTCTTACTTTTCCGCTATCTAAATCATCAATAATTTTATTAACAGCATCCTTTAGAGACTTATCTGAATTTTGGTTCACTTGGTCTTTATTTTCCCAAGCATCATTTATGATTTTTTTTATGTCGCTCATAATTTTATTGTTCTTTTAATAACCTTATTTTTTTTAAAAATAAAGCAAGATTATCAATTTTATAATCTACTACATTTTTATATTTATCAATATTATTTATTGGTTCATCATTACTAAACCAAACTTTGATCATATTTTTTGCTGTTTCAGAAGTAAGATTTTTACAAATATCTTCTACATAAACAGTTTCTTCGTTTGTGGGTATTTGAAATTTATCACATAACAATTTTAGAGATTCTGGGTTTGGTTTTGGTTTGAATTTGAAATCTACAATATCCATTATTTTTCCCTCAAACAAATCATCAATCCCTACTCTTTTCATACAGTTTATTGCATGTTCTCTAGAGCCATTAGTTGCACAAAATGCCTTTGCATCAAGTTTCAATAATTCTTCTCTAAGTTCAATATCTTTATCAAGACAATCGTAATTTATTGAGTGAACAAATTTCAAAAATTCGTGGGCATCAATTTTATCTGGATAATTTTTCATCAATCCATTTAAAGAAGTATCATACTTATAAAAATAATCTGCTTGAATTTCTTTTGCCTTAATTTTATCTATACCAAGTTTAATTGAGATAAATTCTGTCATCTTTGCTGATACTTGGCCAAATAAAGTTTTCAAATATTTTGGATGGTAGACACATCCATCCATATCAAGGATTAAATATTTAACCTTTTTTAAATCTTTCATTTTCTTATTAAAGTGCCTGAACCTTTATCAGAAAATAACTCAAAGAGTATTGAGTGTTTTGGTCTGGCATCAATTATTCCAACTGCAGTAACTCCATTGTTAATAGCATCTAGACAAGTATTTATTTTTGGTATCATTCCTCTAGTGATAGTCTCATTTTTAATCATTTCTAAAATTTCAGAAGAATATATTTCTTCTATTAATTTTTTATTTTTATCTAAGACACCTTCTACATTGGTCATTAAAAGTAATCTTCTACATTTTAGAGATTTTGCTATAGCGCCCGCAGCAGTATCTCCATTTATATTATATGTTTGATTATTTTCCCCTAAACCTAATGGTGATATAATAGGAATAAAATTTTCATTTATTATATTTTCTATTAAATCTATATTTATTTTATTTGGTTTTCCAACAAATCCCAGTTCTTCTGCTTCAGGAATAACCTCGATTATATTATTTTCTTTTGTATTTATTGAGATCGCTTTCGAACCTTCTTCACTTAAAGAATTTCTAATATCATGGTTAAAATCAATAAGAACATTTTCAACTATATTAATTATTTTTTCATCAGTAACTCTTAATCCTCTTATAAATTTAGATTGAATATTAGATTTCTCTAATTCTTTTTTTATTCTTGGGCCACCACCATGAATAACTATTATAGAAAGGCCTAATTTATTTAATATACTTATATCTTTAATAAAATTATTGAATATATTTCGATCTATAAAAACGTTTCCTCCATATTTAATAACTATTAAATCATTTTTATATTTTTCGATATATTTTTTCACTTCTTCGATGGATGGCCCATCTTTAGGTATAATATTCTCTAAATTCATTTAGCTAAGCTGTTTTTATTTTGGTCTGTCTCATGACAATATACTGTTGCAGCATCTGAAGTATGTTGTTTGAACACCAGTAAAGCAAAAGCCCACTAGGAAAAGGAGCTAAAATTACTGTTAAAAATATAGGGAAGAACATAAAAATTTTTGCTTGCACAGGATCTGGCGGCGCAGGATTCATTTTTTGCTGCAAATACATTGTCAAACCAAAAAATAGGGGAAGTGCCCCAATAAGTAAAAAGTCAGGAGGAGTCCAATTTATTAATCCAAATAAGTTAAATATGCTAGTGGGATCACGACTCGAGAGGTCGACCAAATATCCATAGAATGGTTTGTGTCTACCGTCTAACGTAACGAATAGAACTTTATATAAAGCAAAGAAGATGAAAATCATTGGTAGGATGGGTAAACATCCACTCAAAGGATTTACCTTCTCTCTTTTGTATAACGCCATCATTTCCATTTGAACCTTCTTCTTGTCATCCTTATTTACTTCCTTAATTCTTTGCATCTCAGGTTGTAATAATTTCATACGTGCCATCGACTTGAAGGACAGTTGAGCTAATGGAAAGAGCGCTACTCTAATACAAACTGTTACAGCAATAATTGCTAATCCATAATTCCCTAATAATTTATAAAAGTAATCTATAGCAAACCACATTGGGCGAGTCAGAAAGTACAGATAGCCCCAGTCAATAACTAAATCTAACTTTTCAATATTTAAATTTTTAGCATATTCATCAATAACTCTTACTTCTTTTGCAGCTAATAAAACTTTTATTTCGTTAGATTTAGTTTCATTTGCTCCAATTTCAGTTGCATTTGTTTCAATAAAGTTAGTTCTAAATTTATTTTTATAATCAAAATCAGCTCTAAATTTTCTATTTTCTTGTGGTATTAAACTAGTAATCCAAAACTTATCAGTTATTCCAACAAATCCTTTATTAGCATTGATCGAATATGGTTTGTCTTGAATGTCATCATAATCTTCTTCCACAAGTTCTGAGTCAAATACTCCTAGCGGCCCTTCATGGAGTATGAAAAAATTAGTTATTTTAGGTATTTCATTTCTGATTATTTGACCATAGGGATAAAAATTATATTTTTTTTCAGAATTATTAGTTATTTTTTGTTTTATGGTAAATAGATATTGATTGTCGATGCTAATTTCTTTTTCAAATTTTATATTTTGATCGTTTAACCAATTTAATTTTATTGGAGTATTAGGAGTTAATTTATTGTTACCTTCAACTTTCCAAATTGAATTTGAGTTCGGTGTATCAATGTTTTTGTTTGTTGTTGCCCACCCTGTTTCAATATAATATCCACTCTTAACTTTACTTGGGTTTAATAGGGTAACATTTTTCTCTCCATCTAATTCTTCTTTAAACTTTTTAAATTCCAAGTCATCAATTTTACTTCCAGTTAATGATATTGAACCTTTGATATTTTCGTTTTCAAATAATATTCGTTTGCCTTCACTCATGGCTTCTTCTCTAGAAATTTTTACAGTCTCATTATTTTGGTCAAGAGATGGGGCATCATCAGAGGCATTTTGGCTAGTTTTATTTTTTTCGGATTGAATTTGTTTTCTTTCTTGAGGCGTAGGTGCAAAAAATAAGCTATAGAGAATTATTACGGCAGCACTTAAAGATATTGCTGCAATAATATTTTTTTGTATCCATTTTTATTTACTTTTCTTTTTCACAGGATCAAATCCTTCACCACCGCCTAAAAATCTTATAGGATGGCAAGATAAAATTCTTTTAATTCCTTTTAAAGATCCTTTCAAAACACCATACTCTTCTAGGCTCTCAATAAAATATTCAGAACAAGTTGGCATATATCTACAATTATTACCTATGTATGGAGATATAAATAATTTATAAAATTTTATTATTTTTATTAATATGAATTTAATTATTTGCATTATTTTATTTTTTGAAAATCAGTAAATAAAACTCTTTTAATATTTTCATATGGTTCATTCAAAACTGATATCTTTGCAATTAACAAATAACAATATTTTAAGTTAATATCCAATTTTTTTGTTGCATCATTCATTATATTTCTAAGTCTTCTTTTTATTTTATTTCTCTTTACTGCATTACCAATTTTTTTTTTTGTTACAAAACTTATATTCAATTTTTTATTGTCTTTATCAGATATCTTTTTAAAGAAAATTGTTAAATATTTATTAGAAATTTTTTTGCCACCAAGAACTGATTTAAAATCCTCATTTTTAGAGAGACTTGCTATCTTACTTTTCATTAAACTGTAAGTTTTTTTCTTCCTCTTGCTCTTCTTCTTCTTATTAATTTTTTTCCACCTTGTGTCTTCATTTTGGACCTAAATCCATGTCTTCTTTTTCTTACTTTTCTGCTTGGTTGATATGTTCGTTTCATTGTTTGTTAATTTATTATTAAATTTCGGTAGTTATACAAATATATATATATAAGTACAGCTATTTTTAATAAGTTTAAACTATATGAAAAAAGAAAAAAAAATAAAAATTTTTTTAGGCTCGTCTTATGTTCTTATAATTTTAAGTTTTTTATGGGTATTTTTTGATAATTATTCTCTAAGTGAAATAAGTAGTTATGAATTTATTAAAAATAATAATGATTATTTTAATGAAATTAAAAATAAAAATTTTTTTCTATCAAGTTTAGCTTTTTTTATCTTTACAATAATTTGGGTTTTACTTTTAGGATTTGGCTCACCAATATTGCTTTTATCTGGTTTTATTTTTGGAAAATGGCTAGGATCAATTTATGCAATACTAGGTTTATCCACTGGAGCCACTTTACTTTATATTTTTGCAAATTATTTTCTTAAAGATCTGGTAGAAGAAAAATTCTCAAAAAGATTTTCTTATTTCAATGAAAAATTTAAAAAAAATGAATTTGTATTTTTTTTGATTTATAGATTTGTCGGAGGCATACCTTTTTTTATTTCAAATATTTTGCCAACTATTTTTAATGTAAAGATAAAAAATTTTTTCTTTGGGTCTATAATTGGAATGTCTCCACAGATATTTGTTGGTGTTTCACTTGGTGCAGGTCTAAATGAAATAATCCAAAAAAATATTGAAGCCCCATCTCTTATAGAACTTATATTTTCGCCAGAAATTCTTATTCCCATAATTGCTTTAGTAATTTTATTAGTAGTTGGAATAATTGCTAAAAATATTTTTTATTCAAATTAGTGGTGCCCCCACCCAGAATTGAACTGGAAACTCATCCTTACCATGGATGTGTTATACCATTTAACTACAGGGGCTATAATTAAATTAAATTAGTGTATAAAATAAAATTTTTCAAATTATTGCCTTAATTTTTTTTAAAAATGAGTTATATCTACTTAAAAAGAAATGCTATGGGAATTCATTACGATTATAAATCTACAAGAGGAGCTAAAGCAATGGAGAAGCAAGCAAAGCGTGAAAAAAAGCTTGCTGAAAAAAAAGCTAAACGGGAGGCCAAGCAAGGCTTTTCAAAAATTGAAGAAAATAAATCTATTCCTTTAGATCAAGTAATTACATTAGATCATCTTACAAATCCTGATAAAAAATAAATTCATGAATTCAAAGAATGATAAATTTAGCAAGCTCAAGCTGGCATTGAAGAAAAATTTAAAAAAAAGGAAAATTTTTCAAAAAAAAATTAAGAAAAATAATAAATAATAATGTCCATTCAGCCTGACTCTTGGATTAAAGAAATGTCTATAAAATATAAAATGATTGATCCATTTATAGATCATCAAGTTTCAGATGGGAAAATATCTTATGGTTTAAGTAGTATGGGTTATGATGTCAGAATATCTGATGAATATAGAATTTTCACAAATGTAAATACATCTTTAGTAGACCCAAAAAATTTTTCAGATGATAATTTTATTGAAAAAAAAGGACCCCATTGCATAATTCCACCAAATTCATTTGTATTAGCTAAAACTGTTGAATACTTTAAGATACCAAAAGATGTTATTTGTATTTGTGTTGGTAAAAGCACTTACGCTCGTACAGGCATAATATGCAATGTGACCCCAATTGAGAATGAATTTGAAGGAAACATAGTTATTGAACTTTCAAACACAACACCCAATCCTGCAAAAATATATTCAAACGAAGGAATAGCTCAATTTTTATTTTTTAAATCTGAAACACAACCTGAAACAACATATAAATCAAAGAATGGCAAGTACCAAGGGCAGACAACAATTCAGGTCGCTAAAATAAAATAAAATGGATAAGTTTTTGATTAAAGGTCCTTGTAAAATCAGGGGGCAAGTTTCTATATCTGGAAGCAAAAATGCAGCCTTACCAATATTAGCATCAACTATTCTTTTTGATAAAACAGTAATTATAAACAATCTCCCAAGAGTTAGAGATATAGATACAATGCTAAATTTATTGAAATCTCTTGGCTCTAATATTCAATTTTTCGATAAAAAAAAAACTGTAAAAATAACAAAAAACAAAAAACAAAAAATTCTTGCTCCTTATTCTTTAGTTAAAACTATGAGAGCAGGCATTTTAGTTCTTGGACCAATGATTGCAAAACATAATAAGTCAATAACTTCATTACCTGGAGGATGTTTAATAGGAGCAAGACCAGTAAATTATCATTTAAATGCCTTAAAAAAACTTGGAATGAAATATGAAATTAAAAAAGGATACATACATGCAATTTCAAAAGGTAAGCTTAAAGGTACAAACATAAAATTTTCAAAAATAAGTGTTGGTGCAACAGAAAATTCCATTATTGCTTCTTGCCTAGCAAAAGGAAAAACTATTTTAAAAAATTGTGCTATTGAACCTGAGATTAAGGACTTAACAAATTTTCTTAATTCTGCAGGTGCCAAGATAAAATGGATAGGCAAAAGAACAGTCCAAATAATTGGAGTAGAATCTTTAAATGAGACAAAATATTCCATAATGGGAGATAGAATTGAAACAGGAACATTCTGTGTGGCCGCAACCCTTGCAAAAGGAGATTTGCTGATAAAAAACTTTGATCCAAAAATAATCCAAACAGAGCTTGAACTATTAAAAAAAACAGGCGCTAAAATAAAAATGTTACAGAATACAATTCATATTAAAGGACCTAAAAAAATTAATAATGTAAATAGTATTGTCACCAAAGAATACCCCAACTCTTTATCAACAGACTTACAGGCGCAATTTATGGTTTTACTATGTTTGGCTAGTGGAAGAAGCTCAATAACCGAAAGTATATTTGAAAATAGATTTATGCATGTAGCGGAATTACGCAGATTAGGTGCTAAAATAATTGTAAAGGGTAATAAAGCTATAATTGAAGGACAAACAGAGTTTATAGGAGCAGAATTAATGTCTAGCGATTTAAGAGCATCAGTTGCTTTAGTTCTTGCTGCAATGGTTGCAAAAGGTCAATCTGTAATAAATAGGATTTATCATTTAGATAGAGGGTATGAAAAAATAGAAAACAAACTTAAAAAAATTGGTGTAAATATTAAAAGATTAACTTAATGGATAAAAAGTTTTTCAAAAAAATTATTGCACAATCTCCAGAAGATCTTCAAATAATATCAGCTTGTTGTTCAGAAGCAAAAGTAAAGACTTCAGAAATAAAATTTCTTCCCTCAAATAAAATATTTTTATTATCATTGTTAAGATTTGATAAAGAAAATGAAAATAATAAAAAATCAATTCATAGCATTATAAAATTTGAATTTATTGAATCGACTAAATCTAAAAATATTGATCAAAATAGTCCAAAAATATTAATGGAATTAATTGCAATAGATGTCTTCAAAAAAGAGCTTAATTTTGAAATTACTCTATTATTTTCAAAAAATAGATTTATAACTCTTTCATCTGAGGTAATTGAAGTAACTTTAGAGGATCAAAAATTAGAAGATGATAAAAATAATTAATTGCAAGAATAAAACTTTTAAAAAAAAATTAAAATTTTTTTTAGATAAGAGAAGATCTGGAAAAGTTATTGATACATCTATAGTCAGCAAAATAATAAAAGATATTAAAAAAAATAAACTTAAAGCTTTAATTAAATATGAAAAGAAATTTAGTAAAAATAAAATGATTAAGCCGACTCAAAGAGAAATAAATCTATCGATTAAAAAATTAGATCCCAAGATTAAAAAAGCTATAGATTTTGCATATTCTAGAATATTTAAATTTCATTCACTGCAAAAAATTAAAAATATAAAATATATAGATAAATATAAAAATAAAATTGAATATAAATATGTTCCTATTCAAAATGTTGGTGTTTATGTACCTGCAAATTTACCCTCTACATTATTGATGAATGCCATACCTGCAAAAATTGCAGGAGTTAAAAGAATTGTAGTTGCTAATCCGATAGTAAATGGAAATTTAAACTCTGCTGTAATGTATGCTGCAAAAAAATGTAACGTTAAAGAAATTATAACCTGTGGAGGTGCTCAAGCAATCGCAAGTTTAGCTTATATTCAGAAGGTAAATAAAATTACTGGACCAGGTAATGATTATGTTGCAAGAGCTAAGCAATTAGTATTTGGGGACGTTGGGATTGAAGGTATGATAGCCGGTCCTTCTGAAATTTGTATTATTGCAGATAATAAAACGGAATTAAATGAAATTACTACTTCAATATTAGGACAGTCTGAACATGATAAAAATTCCCAAAGTATACTAATTACAAAATACAAAGAATTGATTACAAAAGTTCAAAAAGATATTAGTGTTAATTTAAAAAAATTATCCAGAAAAAAAAATTATCTCAAAAAGTTTAAAAAATCATGGGCTTTTCATTCTATGTCAAAACGATAATCAAATAATAGATATTGTTAATGAAATTGCACCTGAGCACCTAGAGTTAAATGTATTTAATCACAAAAATTATATTAAAAAAATTTATAATGCAGGAAGTATTTGTATTGGTAAGTACAGCCCCATGGCGGTTACCGATTATAATGCTGGAAGCAACCATACTTTGCCAACATTAGGATCGGCAAAATTTTCATCTGGACTAAACTTAAGTGAATTTTACAAAAAAATTAGCTATATAACTCTTTCAAAAAAAGGTGTTGAAAAAATTGGAGAAAGTGCGATACATCTTGCAAACTATGAAAGCTTAACAGCCCATATGTTAAGTATAAGATCTAGAATGAGGAGAAAATAAGTTGTCAAAACAAGATGTCCTGCAATTTAAAGGAAAAGTTGTTGAGATTTTAAAAAATGCTCAATTCAGAGTTCTATTAGAAAATGGACATACTATAACCGCACACACAGCAGGAAAACTCAGAAAAAATCGTATAAGAATTTTAAATTCTGATAATGTTAATGTGGAAGTTACACCTTATGATTTGACAAAGGGAAGAATTGTTTTTAGATTTTAATTGATGGCTTCGTAGCTCAGTTGGTAGAGCAGAGCCCTGAAAAGGCTTGTGTCGCTGGTTCGAGTCCCGCCGAAGCCACCACCAATATTAAGTTTTAATCGAATCATTAAGCTTGCATTCAATTTTAAAATCCTCTAATTATCGCGCTAGCTGAAGTTTAGCTAAGTTTAATATAATAAAGAAAGAGTAAAAATAAGTATGAGTACATTAAAAGGAAAAGTAAAGTGGTTCAACGGTAAGAAGGGCTACGGATTTATAGAAAGAGAAGACGGAGAAAAAGATTGTTTCGTTCATGCAAGCGCAGTTCGTGAAGCAGGACTTCGTTTTTTGAATGAGAACGACGCTGTAGAATTTGAAATTCAGGATGGAGACAAAGGTCCAAGCGCAGTGAATTTAAAGAAAACATCTTAAAATTTATTTCATTTAAAATATTTGTATAGGGATAAGGTAGTTAAAAAGCTATGTTTATTCCTATACAATTCATTCTTGCATTTTGATTCTAAGGTGCTATTTAACCTCAAATGATCAAGAAAAATAAAATATTCAGAACTATACACAGACACCATTTTCATGCTGGCTGCATGCTAGCTATTTAATCATTTTATAAATTTAATTTTATCCACATTTAGTATAAAACAATAAGAGGAGCACGAGTAGCTCAGTTGGTTAGAGCAGCGGTTTGTGGAACCGAAGGTCGGCAGTTCGAATCTGCCCTCGTGTACCAAAAAATGGAAAAACAAAAAAAAATTTAAACCTTCTAAGGAATTACCATCAGGTTTTATAGATAGACAAGAAAAAGAACTATTAATTAGAGATTTTGTAATTTCTAACATTAAAGAGGTAATGATCAAATATGGGTTCCAATATCTCGAAACTCCTAGTTTCGAGTATACGGATAGTATTGGAAAATTTTTGCCTGATAAGGAAAGGCCAGGTGAGGGAGTTTTTTCTTTCGAAGATGAAAATAGATGGATTTCACTTCGATATGATCTTACCGCACCTCTAGCAAGATATGTTGCAAAAAATTATAACGAAATTCCAAAACCTTTTAAACGTTATCAACTAGGAACTGTTTGGAGAAATGAAAAACCTGGACCTGGGAGGTATAGAGAATTTCTTCAATTTGACGCAGATTATGTTGGAACAAATAATCTTCAGGCTGATGCAGAACTTTGTATATTAATTTCTGAAATATTAGAAAGATGTGGGTTAGATAAATCTGACTATATAGTTAATGTTTCTTCTAGAAAATTTACAGATAATTTATTCAAAAAATTAAATATTATTTCTGACGAACAAAAAACAACTACTTTACGTGCCCTTGATAAAATTGAAAGACTTGGGTGGATCGAAGTTCAAAAATTATTAGGCGAGGGTAGAAAAGATAAGTCAGGAGATTATACAAAAGGTGCAAACTTAAAAAATGACCAGATTAAAATAATAGAAAAAGCTTTAAAAAATAATGAACCAGATACCGAAGATGTATTAGAAATTATAAATATATTTAATGCCTATAACTTTAAAAATTATAAATTTGATCCTTCAATTATACGAGGTTTAGAATATTATACAGGTCCTATTTTTGAGGTTAATTTAAAGTTTGATGTAAAAAATTTAAAAGGACAAAATATTCAGTTTGGTTCAATAGGAGGCGGAGGAAGATATGATAATCTTGTAAGCAATTTTGGAAATCTTGATTACCCTGCAACTGGAATATCAATAGGTCTAGATAGACTTGTTTTTGCTTTAATGCAAAAAAAGGATTTCAAATTTAAATCTACAAGACCAATTGTGATTTGTGTATTTGATAAAAATAATACTAAGCAATATGTAGAAATATTAAATAAACTGAGGGAAGCAAATATCAGCTCAGAAATTTATCCAGGCGAAGGAAAGTTAAAAAAACAAATGGAGTATGCAAATAAAATACAAAGTCCTGGTGTAATATTTTATGGTGATGATGAAATAAAAAAAGCTGAAGTAAAATTTAGAAATCTTAAGACTGGTGAAGAAATATCTGTAAAAATAGAAAATTTAGCGAATGAAATCAAAAAATTTATCTGAAAAAATCCTTAGAACAGTTAAATCTAAAGGGTTTAATTATATAGAGTTAGACTCAGTAATTGAAACAAATCATATCGTTGAAAGATCTGGTGAAACTTTTAGAAGATTTATTTTTTCTTTCAAAGATCAAAAAGGAAATGAACTTTGTCTAAGACCTGATTTAACAATTGCATCTTGTCTAAGATATTTAAATGAAAAAGTTAAAGGAGCAACCAAGGTATATTATTATGGTCAAGCTTTTAGAAAGAATTTAAACAAAACTGATCCGATAATAAGAAACCAAATAGGTTTTGAAATTATTGGATCTAAAAATGAAAAAAAAGATGACAAACAAATAATTGAGACATCTATTAAATCGTTATCTAAATTTAATTATTCATCAGGCAATCTAGTAATAGGAAACGTTGAAATATTTAAATTATTATTAAATAAACTTGATATTCCAAAAAGATGGAGGCTAAGGATGCAAAGACATTTTTGGAGAGAAAGTTATTTTAGTGATTTACTAAAAAGATTAGAAACTAATTCAGATGTTGACCCTACGATTGTTGAAATTGATAAGGCAAAATATCGAAGAATGTTAAAAGGAGATCAATCAAAACAAATTGCTGGAAGATCAGTAAATGAAATTTTAACTAGGTTTAATAATAAAATTAAAGATCCAAGACGTGCAAAAAAAGGAAGAAATGTTGCTACAATCATCAAAGAATTTTTAAAAATTAACTGCCCAATAGATAAAGCAGCAAATAAATTAAATCAGTTTTTTAAAAAAAATAAGATTAATCTAAGGGTTGAGAAAGATTACTTTCCCATTGCTAAAAATAAATATGCTAAATTAAATATTAGATTTTCAGCATCTTTTGGGAGACAGCTTGAATACTATACTGGCATGGTTTTTAAGATAGATATTAAATCTAAATCAAAAAAAATTAATATTATCAATGGTGGCAGATATGATAATCTTATAGCTGATCTTGGATCTTCAAAAATAATCCCAGCTGTTGGAGCAGCCATTAACTTAAATTATTAATGATTAAAATAGGAATACCAAGTAAAGGCAGACTTAGAAAAGATACTTTAAAAGTATTTAGTAGAAAAAAACTAAGAATTTTTTCTGAAAGAGGTGAAAGAGATTTATTTGGATATATTAAAAGTTATAAAAATATTAAAATAACTTATTTGCACGCAAGAGAAATAGTCGAAAGACTTGGCGATGGATCATTGGATATTGGATTTTCTGGATATGATTTGCTTAAAGAAAGTGAAATCAACATACAAAATAAAGTAATTGTTAAGAAAAAATATAACTTTGGTAATGCCACATTAGTAATTGCTGTTCCAAATGATTGGATCGATGTTCAAACGATAGCTGACCTAGAAGAAATAGCTTTTGAATTTAAAGATAAAAAGAAAAGCAGGCTAAGAGTTGCAACCAAATATCCTAATTTGACAAGAGAATTTTTGTTTTCCAAAGGAGTTACTCAATTTAAATTAGTTAAAAGTCTTGGTGCTACAGAAATTTATCCTTTCACAGGATCGTCAGAGATTATTACTGATATCACTTCAACCGGAGAAACATTAAAAGCAAATAATTTAAGAATCTTAAAAGATGGTGAAATACTTAAATCACAAGCATGCTTAATGATTTCCAAAAAAAGTCAAAAAATAAAAGGTTTAAAAAGGATTTTAAGTATACTTTCTAAGTAAATGCGAGAAGTTGATTTCTGATTAATCAGGTATATCTTACGAATCATGGAGAGTTTGTTAATAATATTAGTTGGTGTTTTAATATTAATTAGCTCAGTTATTTTATATTTCCAGCTTAAGACCAAACCTAAGCAAGAAGAAAACCCCGCCGAAAAAATTCAAGAAGAAATTAATTCTTTGAGAAATTCATTAAATGAGTCATTTGGTTCTATGTCTAAAGATATGGCAAAAGATTTTACAGCTTCTTTTGGATCAATGACCAAAGAAATAGCAAAAGATATGACGGGAGCATTAACTAAAGTAGATGAAAAGGTTGCCGCTTTTAATACTCAAGTAGAAAATTTAAATAAAAGTCAAGAAGGTATAACAAAAGTTTTGGCAGGAGTTAAAAAATATGGAACTCTTGCTGAGTTTTCATTAGATGCTTTAATTAAGGATTTGTTACCTGCCTCTCAATATATGACTAATGTTAAGATGAAAGAAGATACAGGTGAAAATGTTGAATTTGCAATTAAACTTCAAGATGGAGTTTTGGTTCCAGTAGATAGCCATTTTCCAGTTGAAAAATTTAAAGCCATCGATGATGCTTATCAAGCGGATGATAAAAAAGCAGCAGCAGATGCTAGAACAAAATTAGCGAGGGCATTTAAAGATAAAGCTAAGAGTGTGAATGATAAATATATCGTTCCACCAAAAAGCACAGATTTTGCAATTGTATATGCCCCGACTGAAAGTTTATTCTCAGAATTAACTTCATACCAAGATCCAGCAACAAAAGAATTATTAACCCAAGAGATAATGAAAAAATATAAAGTTGTGATTTTAGGACCAAATACTCTTTCTGCTTACCTACAATCATTGCATATGGGTTTTCAAACATTAAAAGTTCAAAAACATGCAACCGAGATTTACGATCATTTAAAAACAATTAGCACTAGATTTTCCAAACATTTTGATGGAATTGTTAATCTTAGAAAAAAATTAGAAGAAGCCATGAGTGCTGTTGATAAGTTTGGTACAGATGCAAGATCAATTACAAGAACTTTAGAAAATATAAAGGATCCTGGGCAAATTGAAATAGCAGCTGAAAATGAGAATGTAGAAAAATTTGAAGATCACTCAAAACAGCTTAAAAATTAATTTCATTTTCAATTTAAATACACTTATAAGAGATTCTATGAAGTGGAATAATAAATTTAATTATCCAAAATCATCAAGATCTATAGAAGATGGCATGAGAAAGTATTTATTTGGAGATGAAAGATTGCCAAGTGTTACTTCTATTTTACAAGCAACAAAATCCGAAGAAGATAAAGCAGCATTAGAGAATTGGAAACAACGAGTAGGGTACAAAGAAGCTAATAAGATAAAAACTGAAGCATCAAGTAGAGGAACATCAATGCATTCCTATATAGAAGATTTTTTAAGAGGGCGAATTAATGAAAGTTTTTTTGAAAGCAATGAACAGTATAAAAATATGGCAAGAGAAATAATAGATAAGGGAATTAAAGGAAAATTAGAAGAAATTTATGGAATGGAAACCACCTTATATTATCCTGAAAAATATGCTGGAACAGCAGATTTGATAGGTGTTTATGAAGGAAAAGAATGCTGTCTTGACTTTAAGCAGAGTAACAAGTTGAAAAAAGTTGAATATATCCAAGATTATTTTTTGCAATTAGGCGCATACACTCTTGCACATAATGTTGTTCACAAAACTAATATTACTTTAGGAGCAATATTATTATGTACTGTAGATAATTTTTATCAAGAATTTAGGATTGAAGGACCAGAATTAGAAATGTATCAAAATTTATTTTTAGGAAGGGTAAAAAAGTTTTACGAAATGAATAATATATCTTGACTTTTGTTTACCAATTCTTAGAAGAGATATTACTAACTAGAAGCTACTTGTTTAGATGCAAATGGTTTAGTTCTAACAAAACTACTCAAATTCCCTTTAAAACAAAGCTTTTTTAAGGATAATGAAATTATGAATTTAGTTATATGGGATATCGAGTCATCAAGTGCCAGCACTGATTTTGGAAGCATAATTGAAATTGGTGGAATATTGGTTGATGAAAACTTTAATGAAAAAGATAGGTTTAACTTAAGAGGCAGATTACCAGAGGGAGAAATTCCTCAAGCAATGGCTCTTATTGTAAATAAAACAAGCATTAAACAGTTAACCCAAGTTAATTTAAGTCATTATCAAATGCTTGGAGAAGTAGAAAAAATATTCAAAAAGTGGAGTCCAGCTATATTTTTAGGATGGTCAAATATTGGATTTGACGATGAAATGATAAGAAAAGAATTTTTTAAAAACATAAGATATCCTTATATTACTAATGCTTCTCCAAATAAAAGACATGACGGTATTAATATAGCTAGAGCAGCATATGCAATAGATCCAAATATATTACAAACAGAAATTAATGAGAAAAATAATCCTGTATTTAAGCTTGAATCTTTAAGCAGAATGAATGGCTTTGATTCTAGCGATGCTCACTCTGCATTTTTTGATGCAACTTTAACAATGAAAATTTTAAAATTAATTAAGAAAAAACAACCTCATACATGGAATACTTTTTTAAAAACGTCAAATAAATCTGATACAGAAACTATATTTAAAAAAGAAAATATTATTACATTAAATGAATATTTTTATGGGAAATCTCGTTTATATTTATGTGCACCATTACACCCCAAATATTGCATTCATCCAATATATCAATGGGGTCAAGCAGTAGATTTGAGAGTTGATGTAGAACCTTTGTTAAATATGTCAATCAATGAATTAAAAGTAGAGATGAAAAAAACACCCAAATTTTTAAGAACAATAAGATCCAATAAAGCGCCAATAATAATTGAAGCTGAATATGCAATGAAATCGGAACCATATAATGCCATGGATCTAAATTTAATAAAGAAAAGAGCAAAATTAGTTAAAGAAAATGAAAAGTTTTCACAAAATATACTTACAGCACTTAGAGAAATAGCAGAAGAGAAGGAGCAATCAAAATCACAAGAGGATATATATGCTGAAGAAAGTATTTATACAAAATTTACATCAAATAAAGATACTGCCCTTTTTCCTGCTTGGCACGCAGCATCTTGGAAAGATAAACTTAGTTTATTAGATAAATTTGATGATGAAAGACTTGTAGGTTTTGGAAAAAAAATAATTTTCCAGGAAGCACCAGAAGTTCTACCTAAAGATATGCTTAAATCGATTAAAAGAGAAGTAGCAAAGAGAATTTTAAGTGAAAGGCATGAAAAGTGGTGGACAGTACCTACCTGTTTTAATGAAATAGACACCTTAAGAGATAAGTATACTAATGAAAATGATCAAGAAAAATTAAAATTTTTGGATGAACTCAACGATTTTGTAATGTCAATACAAAAAAAATATGAAAATGTTTAGTGTGGATAATTATAATTTGCTGTTTTTACTAGTTGAATTAATGAAATAAATTTATATATAGATCTCATGGCAACATTAAAAGTAAACGACGAAAACTTCGACACAGAAGTTTTAAAATCTTCAAAACCAATAGTGGTTGATTTTTGGGCTGAATGGTGTGGTCCTTGTAAAATGATTGGTCCAATTTTAGATGAAATATCTGATGAAATGAGCAATGAAGTAACAATTGCTAAACACAACATTGATGAGGAGCCAAACACTCCAACAAAATATGGTGTAAGAGGAATACCAACTATGCTGCTATTTAAAGATGGAGAGTTAAAATCAACTAAGGTTGGAGCTATTCCTAAATCTGAAGTTGTTTCTTGGATCAAAGAAAATATTTAATTTAAATTTAAAACTTCCCCAGCAAGATACAACGATCCTGTTATTAAAATAATATCATCATTAGAAATAGGTACTGATTTAATAGCTTCTTCTATTGTTTGCTTATAACTAATATTGGGAAATATATTTAATTTATCTTTTAATTCTTTTCCATTAATTGCATTAGGTTGATTAGGTATATCAATTGTTGTTAAGGTGGAAATATTTTTAAAATAATTCATATATTCATTATGATCTTTGTTAGACATCATGCCTATAATAACATGCTTGTTGCAATTCAGAGTTTCTAGGTATTTATTTAAAGCTTTTGCTCCAAGAGGATTATGAGAACCATCTACAAAAATTTTATTATTTTTACATAAATTTTTTATTTTACCACTTTTAATTTCTTGAAGTCTTGCAATACTCTTTATGTTGGTTATTCCATTTTTTATATTTATATCTTCTACCTTCAATTTAAGACTTCTAATAGTTGCTATAGCAGTTGCAACATTTTCAATTTGAAATTCTCCTAAAACATTAGGTTTAGGAAGCTTCAATCCACCAATTTCATCTTCATAATAAATGAAACCATTTTCGTTTTCTGAGCAAGTAAATTGTTCATTAAATATAATTTTCTTAGAGTTATTTGAGGATATAATTTTTTTGATTATATTCATAGTTTCTATATCTGATTGTTTGCTAACAATTATTTTTGAACTTAATAACGATGAAGTCTTCTCATAAACAATTTTTTCGATTGTTTGCTCATTTTCAGGAAGCCAATCTAGATGATCTAATCCTATTGCTGTTACTACACTTGCTAAGTTTTCTTTTATAATATTTGTTGCATCAAATCGATGAAATAAGCCACTTTCAATAAGATTTATATTATCAAAATTTTTTGCATAATAAAAATAAGCTGATGTTAATATTTCAAAATAAGTTATAGGTTCACCTTGGTTAATTTCTTCCACTTCGATTAATAATTTTGCCAAAATATCATCTGAAATTTCTTTATTGTTAAAAATAAATCTTTCATTAATTTTTTGTATATGTGGACTTGTATAAATATTAACGTTTATGTTGGCCTCATTAAGAATTGCTCTTATAGCTTGAATTGTAGAATACTTTCCATTAGTGCCAACAATAGAAATACACTTTAATTTTTCTTGTGGGTTACCTAATTTTTTACAAAGGTTTTTAACTCTATCTAGACTTAGATCTATCTCTTTAGGATGCAGCTTTTGTAAACGGCTCAATATTTTCTGAAGTTTCATTTAAACTTCCTGAAGTTACCTCAGATTGTTTTTTTAGCAATATTGATAAAATATTACCAATATCTTTTCTTAAGTCTTTTCTATGAACTATTTTGTCAACAAACCCATGCTTTTCACAAAATTCAGATGTTTGGAAGTCCGCACTTAATTCTTCTTTTACTGTTGCTTTAATCACTCTCTTACCAGCAAAAGCAATTAGACAACCCGGTTCTGCAAAGTGAATATCACCTAACATTGCAAATGATGCAGTTATTCCACCTGCAGTAGGGTCTGTAAAGCATGAAATATATGGAAGTTTATTTTTTTTAAGCTCATTAATAGCAAGAGTTGTTCTAGTCATTCCAGCAAGAGCTATTGGACTTTCGAACATCCTTTGACCGCCTCCGCACGGGAAAAAAACATATGGGGTTTGATTATCTATTGCATGTTGAACCCCATAAATTATTGCTTCAGATTCAGCTGCTCCACAAGACCCTCCAATAAAATCAAAATTAATTGCTCCTGCAGTAATCTCTATTCCATTAACTACGCCCTTAGCAATCATCACCGCACAATTTTGATTAGTTTTTTTTCTGGCTTGTTTTAGTCTATCTTTATAAGATTTTGTATCAACCCAGTTTAGTGGATCATCAGATGGCTGTGGGGTTTCTATAATTTCATAAGTATCTTTTCCAAAAAATATATCAAATCTTTGTCTGCAAGAAATTCTATGATGTTTGCCACATGAGTTACATACCCATAAATTATCTTCTAAATCTTTTTTTAAAATTGGACCTTTACAGCAACTTGTCCAGTCAGAATTTTCAATTTCTTCTTTTGAAGGTCTTTTTCTTAAAACCTTTTTTATTTTTTCACCCAGTTTAATTGCTTTTGTTAACCAATTCATAAAGTTTTATTTTTTAATTTAGCTACTAACTTACTTACATTTATGACAGGATTTTGTCTATTCTTTAAACTTCTTGAAATTTCTTTACAAATAGCGCTCCCAACCACCAAACCATCTGCTGATTTTAATTTTGAAATTGTTTTTTCCGTTATTCCAAAGCCAATAACACAATTTTTTCTTGGACTAATTTTTTTAATTTTATAATAATTTTTAAGTATTTCCTTAGGAGCAATCTTTAGTTTGCCCCCAGTAGTAGATAACATACTAATGTAATAAATCATATCGTGAGAGTCTTTTACAATTTTTTTTAATCTTATTTTTGAGGTTGTAGGGGATAATAGTTGTACAAAAGTAATTGATTTTTTTTTACATTTCTTTGCAAAAGTTCTATTTTCAGGCCAAGGAAGATCAACAACAATAAGACCACTCACACCTGCTTTTTTACATTTATTTAAAAACTTATTCTCACCAAATTGAAAAATCATATTATAGTAACCCATCAGTATTACTGGTTTAGAAATTTTATTTTTTTTATATTCTTTTACAATTTGGAATATATCTTTCATTTTTATTCCATTCTTTATTGATCTATAAGAGCTAGTTTGTATTTCTCCACCATCACCAATGGGAGTATTGTGTGGAAACCCAAGTTCACAAATGTCAATATTTTTAGATATAGAATTTAAAATTTCTAATGATTTTTTTTTTGTATTATCTCCTGCAACTGTATAACTTAGTAATGCTGGTCTTTTTTGTTTTTTTAACCTTTCAAACGCAAGACTAATTTCATTTCTCATATTTTTTTACCTAATTTTTTTTTCAGAATATCTTTATCTTTTTTTGCATCACCACAAGAATTTACTATTATAATTATATCTCTACTTAATTTTGGTGCTATTTTTATTGCTTCAGCAAAAGCATGACTTGGCTCTAAGCTAGGTTTTAAATTTTCATATTTAGTTACTAATTGATATGCATTTAATGCATCTTCATCGCTGGCAGCCGTGTATCTAGCTCTTTTAGTGTCTTTCAAAAAACAATGGAGAGGGGAAACCCCAGGATAATCTAGTCCTGCGCTAATAGATTCAGTCTCTTCAATTTGACCCATTTTATCTTGGTTTACATATTGCATAGCACCATGAAGTACCCCAATTTTTGAACCATAAGTTAAAGGAGCAGCATGTCTTTTGCTCTTTTTGGGCCCACCAGCTTCTACACCAATAAATTCAATTTGTTTTTTATCATAATGCATAAATTCATTCCAAAAACCAAAACTTGAAGACCCGCCTCCAACACAATTTATTAATTTTAATTTTTTTGGCATATTTCCAAAGACATCTTTAATTTGAATATAAAGCTCCCTTGAAATTTGTGATGTACTCCAACCACAAATTTTTACAAAGATATTAGGGCCAACTGTAGATCCCACACACATATGAGTAGTATCACAGTTCGAAACCCAGTATCTCATACATTCACTAACGGCATCAACAAGCGTTTGACTACCGGTATAAACAGGAACAATCTCTGCTAAATTTTTTCTCATAGCTCTTACATTTGGTCCTTGTCTTTTTATATCTTTAGCACCCATAAAAATTTTACATTTTAATCCGAATTTTTTTGCCGCCATGCTCAACATTTTTCCTGCATATCCAGCACCAGTATCTCCTACGATGTATTTTTTTCCTGCTTTTTTGGCGATTAAACAATGTACAGTAGCATTGTAAATTTTATGTGCCCCTCCATTTGCATCAGATACTACTTTTGACCAAATTTGCGCTCCACCGAGGTGTTCTGTCAAATTTTCAAGTTTTATAAATCTTGTAGGAGAACCTACCCAATTTTTAAAATGTTTATCCCTATCAGAAATAAATTTTTTATTATTTCTTAATCTAGCAAATAGTATTTCGAGATCTTCTACAGGTTTTTTAAGAGTTTCAGGAATGAAATTACCTCCAAATTTA
>CACHJL010000016.1 GCA_902580135.1 uncultured Pelagibacteraceae bacterium
AAACTAATTGTTTTATTGTGGTTTTTTAATTCATTGTATCTTCTTTTTGCACGTTCTTTAATACTCGCTGTTATAAAAAATTTAAACATTGCATCTTTTACTTGAACTGTAATTATGTCTCTTCCATCAAGAACTGAACCAGAATACTTTAATGGTGGAGAATAAGCATATTTTTTTTGGAATTCATGAACTATATTCCTAATTTTTTTATCTTTTGCAATTACTGAGGCTGAAACAGCAACTTCATCAGATAATAATGTTTTACTTTTTAGACTATTCATTTTCAAATTTTTTATTTTTTTTTTTATTAAAGAATAACCAAATACATTGGGATTTTTTAATTTTAATTTTCCAATAAGTCTATATATACGTCCAGTATCAAGATGTAGAAGGTTATAGTGTTTGGCAATCAGTTTAGCTTGAGTTCCACCCCCAGCAGCTGCCGGAGAGTCAATTGCAACAGTAATAATACCTTTTCTTTTTTTCAATTTATTTCTGCTCCTAGATTTTTTAATATATCCAAATACTTGGGAAATGATGTGTTAATCGAATCTTTATCATGTATTTTCCAACTTCCACCTAATGTTAAAGCGGCAATACATGACATCATAAAAATTCTGTGGTCTTTTAAAAAATTTTTAATATTGTAATTTCCGTTTAAATCTAATTTAGATTTACCGTATATTTTAATATTATTTTTATTTCTTTCGACCTTTATTCCTATCATTCTTAAAAATTTAATTGCTAAATCTAATCTAGGACTTTCTTTTTTGTTTAATTCCTCTAAATTTTTAAAAGTTGATATTCCATTTGTTTTTGTTGCTGCAATAAGAAAAATTAATAAAAATTCATCTATTGCTGAACTGTTTAAACTCGCAGGACAATTTATAGGTTTTAATGATTTTGAGCTTTTTACAAAAATATCTGCAGTTTTTTCACCTTTATAAATTCTTTTGTTTGTAAAAGAGACTTTGGCATTCATCATTTTTAAAATTTTTATAATTCCAATTCTACTTTCATTTATATTTACATTTAAAATTTTTATTTTTGAATTTTCTGAGAGTAAAGTTAGTACAATAAAAAAGGAACTTGAACTTATATCTCCAGGTATTGAGTAGTTAAATGCATTAAACTGTTGCAAACCTTTTACTTCAATTAAATCAAAAATTTTATTAGATTTTATTTTAATTGGTATATTTAAATATTTAAATAGAAGCTCTGTGTGGTTTCTGCTTTTCCTGGCACGTATAAATGTTGTTCCAGGACTATTTAATGCAGCAAAGCAACAGGCTGTTTTTATTTGAGCCGAACCAATATTCTCTAGGTAGTTTATAGGTCTAATAAACTCAGTTCCTTCAATTGTAATTGGTAAAGAATTTTTTTTTGATTTTATATTGGCTCCAAAAAGTCTTAATGGTTTTATTACCCTATAAAAATCTCTTCTTGACAAACTTTTGTCCCCAATAAGTTTAATTTTTTTATCAGTTTTAATAAGAAGAGAAAGTATAAGCCTTCCTAGTGTACCAGAATTACCAGCGTTAATAACAGTATTATTTTTTGGAGTAAAACCATTTAAACCAAAACCATGAATATGGTAAAAATTTTTTATTTTTTTAAATTTTATTCCAAGTTTTTTAATTGTTTTTAATGTGTTCAAAACATCCTCAGATTCAAGCAAATTAGAAATTTTTGTAATACCTACTGCCTGTGTAGCAAGTAGAACAGTTCTTATTGATAGGCTTTTGTCAGAGCTAACTTGAATCGTTTTGTTGTAAGGAGATATTTTTTTTTTAATATAAACATGATTAGCCATACAGAATTTAATTTATTTTAAATTCATCACCAAAATATACTGATCTGGCCTGTGTATCATTTATTATATCTTGAGGACTTCCTGATGCAATAATTTTTCCATTTGACATGACAATTGCTCTATCTACGCATGTTAATAAATCTCTTGCATTATGATCACAAACAATAATTGACATTTTTTCCATTGATTGCAGGTTTATAATAATTTCTTGTATCATCTTTATCGATAAAATATCTAAAGCGGCGTAGGGCTCATCTAATAATAATATTTCTGGATCATTAATTATAGCCATTCCTATTGCTAGTTTTCTTCTCTCTCCACCTGATACGTTCTTTGCTTTTACATTTAAAATGGAGTCAAATCCAAATTGACCAATAATCTTATCAATTTTAGAAATTCTTAAATTTTTTTCATTTATATGTATTTCTGCAACTGCTGTTAAATTTTCCAAAACAGTTAAATCATAAAAATATCCTCCATACTGGGGACAATATGATAAATGAAATCTGCTTGATCTTTCATGAATCGGAAGATTTGTACAATCGATGCCTTTCAAAAAAATTTTACCGCTTTTCAGTTGCTCTATATTCATTATTATTTTAAATATTGTACTCTTTCCGACTCCATTTGGCCCAAGTAATCCTAATACTTCTGATCTATTAACTTTAAAAGATATATCATTTAGAATTCTCCTATTATCATAGAACATAGAAACTTTATCTAGTTGGAGCAAAGTTTCTTGTTCCTTGAAACTTTTTATACGAAACTTTTTTATAACAGCCATTAATTAATTGTTAGTGATACTTTTTTTTTTTCATTTCCGGGGTTAATATTTATAACTTTTGTTTCAATATTTAAAATAATTTTTCCTGCTTTCATTATAGAGCTCGGATCCGTTACTACAACATTATTATATGCTATTGCAATATTTGTTTTCATATCCACATCAAAATAATCACAAGTAATTTCTTTATCTTCATAATTTATTATTACATTTTGATAAAAATTTGAGTTTAAATTAGAAGAATTATATTCAGCAAAATCAGATACAATATATACTGTTGATCTTTGATCAGATGTTATAATTCCCTTAACATTATCAAGGTCTAATATATTTTTATCTTCTAGGTTTGTTCTGCCAGAAGTTGCCAGTATTTTGTACTTGTTTCCATTTTTATCAGTCGTTAAATATTCGATATCTTTTACGATATTATTAATTTTAGGTTTATTTTTTTTTACCTTCTTATTGATTTCATCATTTTCTAATTTTACTTCTTTTTTTTCTAAATTTACTTCTTTTTTTTCTAAATTTACTTCTTTTTTCTTTTCACTTATTATTTCATTTTTATCTAAGTTTTTTGCTTGTTTTTCTTTTGTATTATTATTTGTTTCTTCAGTTAATTCTTTGGACTCAATTTTTGTAGTATTTGTATCTATTTCTTCTTGGATTTTCTCTTCATTATTTTCTATAGAAACTTTATTAGAATTTGAAAAATAATTAAAATAAACACCACCTAAAATTATAATAATTAACAATATAATAGTGGCTTGAATTAGTGATTTTAAGGACATTTAGCTTATATTTGCTTTTAAAATATCATGTATATGGATTATTCCAATAGTTGTATTTTTTTTATTTTCCTTATGTATGCACAAGCTTGTAATTTTTTTTGTATTCATAATTGAAAGGGCTTTAGCTGCAAGTGTATTTTTTTCAATGCTCACTGGATTTTTTTTCATTACTGTTTTTATTTTCAATTTTTCAAAGTTTTCAAATTTTCGATTCAATCTTTTTAAATCCCCATCAGTTAAAATCCCTGTAGTAACATTTCTCTTTTTTATCAAAATCATACCCAGACCTTTTTTTGCTATAACTCCTAGAGCATCTTTTAAAGTGGTATTTTCGCTAACAAAGGGAATTTTGTTTCCTGTTATCATTAAATCACTAACAGTTTTAAGTTTTACCGAAAGTGATCCACCTGGATGAAATTTTTTAAAATCAAGTTTTCCAAATTTATTATACTTCATACATGCAATAGCAATAGCATCCCCCAATACCAATTGTA
This sequence comes from uncultured Pelagibacteraceae bacterium, assembly GCA_902580135.1. Classification (GTDB taxonomy): domain Bacteria; phylum Pseudomonadota; class Alphaproteobacteria; order Pelagibacterales; family Pelagibacteraceae; genus Pelagibacter. The sequence goes on from CACHJL010000016.1 coordinate 3,880, forward strand.
TTGTAGTTGAAGAAGTTGGAACTATATTTCCTGGATCAGCTTCTTTTACTGATGGCATTAAAAATTTTACATCTGAATTTTTATAAAGTATCGAATCTTTTTTTGAAGTTATACCAATTAATTTTATATTTTTATTTCTAGAAGCAAATTGAATAATATTTTTTAGCTCCTCGCTTTGTCCACTTAAACTTATTAATATTACAATATCGTTAGAAGTTATTTGCCCCATGTCCCCATGACTAGCATTTGAAGCATGTAAGAAAAAAGATGGAATTCCAATTGATGAAAATGTTGCAGACCATTTTTTTCCTATAATTCCACTTTTTCCGACTCCAGATATAATTATTTTCCCATTTTTACAGTTTATTATTGTTTTTACTAATTGACTAAAAGAATTTCCAATAAAAGACTTTATTTTTTTTAATGCATAAATTTCATCTTGAATTACATTTTTTCCAATTAATTGAATTTTTTTATTTTTCATTTAATGAGACCAAATATCTTCTTTGAAGGATGCAAAATCAAGTTCAACTCTTGTTTCAAGAAATTTTATAGTTTTATTATATAGATCTAGTCTATTCTCTCTCTCTAATATTTTATATAATCCTTTATAAATTTTGTGAAGATAAATTACATCATTAGCACAATATAAGAGTTGTTTTTGAGACAGATTTCCCCCAAAGTCTGAGGTTTGTAATTGTTTACTTATATCGATGCCTATAAATTCTTTAATTAAGTCTTTAAGGCCATGTCTGTCTGAATAACTTCTAGCAATTTTGCTCATAATTTTAGTACAAGCAACATTATTAACATTAATATTTAAATACTTTTTTATGAACAATACATCGGCTCTTGCATAATGAAATATTTTTTTTTTGGTTTGGTCTGCCAATAATTTCTTCAAGTTCGGAGCATTGTATTTATCTTTATCTAACTGAATTATATGAGCATCATTATTTCCAGAGGAGATTTGTACTAAGCATAATCTATCTCTTTCAACGTTTAAACCCATGAACTCACAGTCTATAGCAATATTGTCACCAAAACTTATTTGATCTGGTAAATCCTCTTTATGTAATTTAATATCTAAATCCATTGAGGAAATATATATATGAAACCAAAAGAAATTCTAGTTTTCGGTGCTTCTGGTCAAATAGGTAGACACTTAATAAGAAAGTTAACAAAAAATAACTATAAAGTAGTTGCTGTTACAAGAAATATTCATCAAAAAGGTTATATTTTAAAAACCCAAGCCAATCCTGGTTATCTTGAGATTGTAGAACTAACTTATTTTAATATAGAAAAGATAAACAATTTAATTGAGCAATGCTCAATTTGTATTAACTTGATTGGAATATTATTTGAAAAAAAGAAAAATTTTTTTACAAATATTCATTCAAATTTCCCTGACCTTTTATCTAAGATATCAGCTAAAAAAAATATTGAACATTTAATACATCTTTCTTCCATTGGAATCGAAAAATCTTTGGATAGTAAATATGCTATTAGTAAACTTGAAGGTGAAGAAAAAATTAAAAATAATTTTGATAGAGCTACAATATTAAAACCATCTCTTGTTTATTCTGTAGATGACAACTTTACTACAAATTTTATGACTTTATTAAGTCGCTTACCATTTATGCCACTGTATTATGATGGCAAAACTAAGTTTGCACCCATACATGTTGTAGATATAGTAAATATAATTTTTGATGTTGTTCAAGGTAAAACAAAAGAGCAAACTATAGAATGTGTTGGGCCGGAAATTCTTTCTTTTAAAGAAATTCTTTTAAAATTATTAAATGCTATAAATAAAAAAAGATTATTAATCCCTTTTCCTTTAGTACTAGCTAAAATTTCAGCAAAATTTTTTGAGATGATGCCAAATCCATTAATAACAGTAGATCAAGTAAATTTGTTAAAGTATGACAATATTCCTTCAGGAAAATATAAAACTAATTTTGACCTTGGTCTCAATGCAAATAAAATTTTTGATGAAGAAATAAATAAATATAGTTTTAATTGGAGAACCGGTGGTCAATTTTCAAAAGATAAACCCCCAAAGATAAGTTAATGATTAGTTTTATAGTTTCTATTATTGTATTAATATTATTTTTTGTATTTATTGTTGCTTTAAAAGCAATGATTAGGGGGATAAAAGCTAAAAAAAATTTAAAAAAAAATCGTCAAAATAATAAAAGTGAAATTAAAAAATAGTATTAATAATAAATTGGGAATAAAATAAAAAATTTAAGAAATATTAATTTAAATAATCATTGAGTAACTTATTGCTATGAAAAAAGATTGCCCTAGGCTGATTTTATTTTTTTTTCAATAAATTGAGGAACTTCATCTTCCTTTTCTATAACATCTTCTTTTTTACCTTTCGGTTGAAAGACAATCATTAAGTGTAGGGGACAATAAGAAAATTTTTCAACATTTTTTCTTCCACAAAAAGAAGACCCTTTTTCATCAGGATGTCCTTCCATATATTTACATGTATTTTCATTTAATTCTTCTAATTGTAAATTTTTTGCTGGCTCAAAATTTTTATCTAAAATTAAAGACTTAAATTTACTTTTCCTTCCTTTTTTTTGAACTTCTTGATTGATAGATTTATTATATCCTTTATTATTTGGTGGATTAAATGATCGTGCTTTTATTTTTGCGGATAAATTTAATCTGTGTGCTTTTCCAATTACTGCATTTCTACTTATTCCACCGATAATCTCAGCAATTTGACTTGCTGTTTGGCCTTTGCCCCATAATTCTCTTAACTTATTAACTTTTTCGTCTGTCCAGCTCATATCACAACATTTAGTATATATTAATTTTTATATAACATTATGTTGAAAACATAAATAAAAATTAATAACAAGCTATTTTTTGTGTTTTTTAACAATTTTTAAAAAAAAAGTTTAAGAGTAAATACTGATGGTTGAATTAGAAAATAAATATCAAATTGGTATAAGACGTTTTGGCATAATTAATTGGGTAGGCGCTTTCAGTCTCTACAAAAAAGAAGTTCTTCGTTTTTTAATTGTATCAGGACAAACACTTATAGGGCCAATACTAACTTCAATTTTATTTCTAGTTGTAATTTCTTTAGCAATTGGAGATGAAAGACCAGATGTGCTTGGTGTTCCTTATATTGAGTTTTTAGCAAATGGATTAATTATGATGCAAGTAATTCAACAAAGTTTTTCACATTCTAGCTCTTCTCTTATGATGAGCAAGATGATGGGGACAATAGTTGATGTAGTGAATAGTCCATTATCTGCTGCTGAAGTAACAATTTCAATAGTTCTTGCTTCAATTACAAGAGGATTACTTATTGCCACTATATCTACAATTGTATTTATAATTTTTTTAGATTTAAGCATACAAAATTATTTTCTTTGGTTTTTGTATTTAATTCTTGCCGGACTTTTCTTGGGCTCAGCTGGATTTATAGCCGGTCTTTATTCGGATAAATTTGATCAAATGGCAACAGTGACAAATTTTTTAATTGTTCCGTTATCTTTTTTATCTGGAACATTTTATAGTATCGAAAAGTTACCAAATATTTTAAAAAGTTTAAGTTATTATAACCCTTTTTTTCATATGATAGATGGTTTTAGATATTCGTTTATAGGAAATTCAGATGGCTCTATAAAGTTTGGAATAATTTTTCTAGTAATTTTATCTATTGTTACGTGGTATATTTCTTATTTATTATATAGAAAAGGTTATAAAATTAAATCTTGATGATTAGCTCATTAGCAAAAAATTATAATAGAAGAAAAATTGCTTTTATTAAAGGGAAAGGTAGTTTTTTGTATTCAACTAATGGTAAAAAAATATTTAGATTTTGTACAAGGTATAGCCGTAAACTCTTTAGGGCATGCTAATTCATATTTAGTAAAAGCAATCAATAATCAATCAAAAAAGATTTGGCATGTTTCAAATGCATTTATAATTCCAGAAGGTGAAAGGTTAGCAAAAAGACTTACACAAAAAACATTTGCGGATTCTGTAATTTTTCAAAATAGTGGAACAGAAGCTACTGAAGCTGCAATTAAAGTAGCTAGAAGATACTTTTATTCTATGGGAAATAAAAAAAAAAATAGAATTCTTTGTATTAAAAACTCATTTCATGGAAGAACTATAGCTGCAATTAATGCAAGTGGTTCAAAAAAAATGACTGAAGGCTTTGGTCCTAAAGTCGGAGGGTTTGATCATTTTGAATTTGGAAACCATAGACAACTAAAAAAAAAGATTACCAACAAAACTGCAGCAGTGATGGTTGAAACTATAATGGGCGAAGGTGGTATCAAAGTAATTCCAAATTGGTGTTTGAGAGAACTAAGAAGAATTTGTAATAAAAAAAAAGTGCTATTGATTTTAGATGAAGTTCAATGTGGCATAGGAAGAACTGGTAAATTTTTTGCATATGAGAATGCAAAAGTTAAACCAGACATTGTACCTATAGCAAAAGGGATAGGTGGAGGATTTCCAATAGGAGCAGTTTTAATGACAAAAAAAGTTGCTTCTGTGATGACAGCCGGAACCCATGGGTCTACTTTTGGAGGAAATCCTTTAGCTATGTCAGTTGGAAATGCAGTTTTAGATCAAATATTTAAAAAGGGTTTTTTATCAAATGTAAACAAATTATCAAAATATTTTCATGCTGAGTTAAACAAACTTAAAAAAAAATTTCCAAAAATAATTAAAGAAGTTAGAGGCGTTGGTTTTTTAATAGGTTTGCAGCTATTTAAAAATCAAACTATTTTTATTCAGAAGTTAATGGATAATAATTTATTAACAATTAGAGCGGCAGATAATGTTGTAAGAATATTACCTCCTCTTAATGTAAAAAAAATAGAAATTGATTTAGCTTTAAAAATTATAAAAAAAGTTTGTTCTACTTATAAATAAATATGAAACATTTTATTAACATAAAAGATATTCCAGCATCAGATCTTAGGAAAATTATAGAGGATGCAAAAAAAAGAAAAATTAAAAGAAAAGGATTTAATAAAACTGATGTAGATCAAGATATTCCTTTAAAAGGCAAATTACTTATTCAGATGTTTGAAAAACCCAGCTCAAGAACAAGATTAAGCTTTTATCTTGCAATAAAACAGTTAGGAGGAGAAACCTTAACCATTAAAGCTAATGAATTACATCTAGGCAAGGGTGGAGAGAGTTTAGCTGATACTGCAAAGATTCTTTCAACTTATGGAGATGGATTCATGTTAAGAACTGACAGTGATAAAAAAATAGAACAATTCAGCAAATATCTTAAGATTCCAATTATAAATGGTTTAAGTCCATCTTCACATCCAACACAAATTTTGTCAGATATATTTACTGTTGAAGAAATTAAGAAAAAACCAATTTCAAAGTTACAAATATCTTGGATTGGAGACTCAAATAATGTTCTTAATAGTCTAATAGCAGCATCAGTCAAATTTTCTTTCAATTTAAATATTGGGTGTCCTAAATATTATGAGCCAAAAAAGTTTGTATTAAATTGGGTTAAAAAAAATAAAAAAAAAATAAATATTTTTAATGAAGCAAAAAAAGCTGTAAAAAATGCTGATGTTATTTTTTCAGATAAAGTAATTTCTTTAAATGATAAAGTGAATAAACAAAAAAAAATAAAAGATTTTAAGAAATTTCAAATTAATAAAAAATTAATGAGTTTTGCTAAAAAAGATGTTACTTTTTTGCACTGTCTTCCAAGAGGCTCCGAAGTTTCAGATGAAGTTTTTCTCGGAAAAAATTCTAAAGTGTGGCTACAAGCACTTAATAGAGCCCATGTTCAAAAGAGCATTTTATTATATTGTTTTGAAAAATTAAGGTAATGGCAATGGATTGTCTGAATTTTGATTCATGAATAGAATAACAGATGCTCTATCCTTTTCTTTTTTCAGACCTGCAAAAGCCATTTTTGTTCCTTTGATGTGTGCTTGAGGTTTTATTAAAAAACCATTCATTTCATTAAATGTCCAAGATTTTTTATAAGCCACAAAAGCTTTAGAATATTTATAATCACTTAAAGCAGCAATATTTCTTCCAATAACATTGTATAGAGCAGGTCCAATTTTGTTTTTTCCACCCTTTTTAACTGAATGACAAGCGCTGCATTTTTTAAAAACACTTTTACCATGATCAATATTACCCATTGCTAATAGTGCTGAAATATCAACTGATTTTTCTATATCCGAAGCTTGAGTACTAGTAGATGTCGAAACCTCAACCTTATATGCGCTAGTGCTAGGTTTCTCAACATTGTAAATTAAATCAGAAATTTTACCTATGCCAAACACAACTAAAAAAACCACTAGAACTGCTGCTATTAGTTTGTTTATTTCAAAGGAATCCATTATTTTTAATTATTATGGTCGTATAACATGTTAAACAAAAAAAATACTTATTTTAATTTCAATTATTGCGTCTGAAAGACGCATAAAACAAAGATTTATGTCTAAAACAATAATATTAATACCAGCAAGATTAGCCGCAACTAGGTTACCCAATAAACCTCTTTTAAAAATAAATGGTTTATCACTTATTAACCATGTTTATAAAAAAGCACTTTCTGCAAAAATAGGAGATGTTTTTGTTGCAACAGGAGATCAAAAAATTTTTAATGATATAATAAAGCATGGTGGCAAGTGTATTTTGACAGAAAAAAAACATAATACGGGAACTGATAGAATTTTTGAAGCATACCAGAAATTAAAACTAAATAATATTGACTATATAATTAATTTACAAGGAGATGAACCATTGATTGACATTAGAGATATAAAAAATCTTAATTCTGTTGGAATTAAAAAAAAAAGTGAAATAACTACTCTTGCTTGTAAAATAAAAAATAAAAATATATTTAATAAAAAAAATATAGTTAAGGTAATCACAGATAAAGAAATTTCAAAAAAAAATATATCTAAAGCAAAAAATTTTTTACGAAAAACTTTATTCAATATTAATTTAAATATTTACCAACATATTGGTATATATATGTATAAAGTTTCAACTTTAAAAAAATTTGTAAATTTAAAACAAACTAAAAACGAGATTAAAAATAAACTTGAACAATTGAGAGCGATTGATAACAATTATGAAATTAATGTAGTTTTGGCAAATACATGTCCAGTTGGGGTAGATACAGAAGAGGATTTTCTGGAAATAAAAAAAATAATGAATTATAAAGATTAAAACTATGAAAATTGCTTATCAAGGTATACCTGGTAGTTACAGTGAAAGCTGTGCAAAAAAAATGTACCCTAGTTGTACAACATTATCTTGCAAAACATTTGATGAATGTTTTGAAAAGGCTAGCCAAGATAATTCAGTAAGAAGTTTAATACCTGAGTCTAATAAAACAACTGGCAATATTGGAGTTGAATATTTAATATTTAAATACAGACTGAATATATATGCAGAACATTTTTTTCCTATAAAACATAATTTATTAGGAGTCAAAGGATCAAAACTTTCTGAAATAAAAAATGTTTACTCTCATGCCCAAGCTTTAAGTCAATCATCTAATTTTATAAAAAAAAATAATTTATTTGAAAATGTTAGAGCAGATACTGCAGGATCAGCAAAATATATTTCCGAATCAAAGGATCAAACCAAGGCAGCTATTGCGTCAGAATTAAGTGCCAAAATTTACAACCTCACAATCTTAAAAAAAGATATCCAAGATGAAAAAAATAATGTGACAAGATTTTTATTAATGGGTAAAGAAATTTATCAACCAGAATTAAAAAATGAAAACTACATTACATCTTTTTTGTTTAAGCTTAAAAGCAAACCTGCTGCACTTTATTCTGCTCTTTCAGGCTTTGCTATTAATGGAGTGAATATGACAAAACTACAGAGTTTTCCTGAAAAAAATTCATTCTCCTCATTTTTCTTTCTTTGTGATATTGAGGGACATATAGAAGATCAAAAAATTAAAAATTCTTTAAAAGAACTAGGACTCCATTGTGAAGATATGCACGTACTAGGTGTTTTTAATTCTGACAAATTTAGACAAAAATAAAATTTAAGTTTATGTGTGGATTAGAAAATATTATTGATATACTAATTGTGGAGGCCAATCAGGTGGAGTTACCATGAACTCCCCCAGACTTGAAAAAGAGCAAGGGTAATGAGTATTTTCCAGGTTGATTGGTCTCCTTAAATAATAATGAAGAGTAATTCAACAGTCTTGGCTTTAAAATATAGACCTCAGATTTTTAAAGATTTGATAGGTCAGGAAGTTATTTCTGAAACTATATATAATTCAATTAAATTTAATAAATCAGCTAACGCTTATTTATTTACCGGTATAAGAGGAGTTGGCAAAACAACATTTGCAAGAATCGTTGCAAAATCCTTAAACTGTGAGAATGGTATTGATAATTTGTGTAAAGAAAATTTTTGCCAGCATTGTGAATCAATAATTAATTCAAATCATATAGACGTTATGGAAATTGATGCTGCATCTAATACAGGAGTTGATAACGTTCGTGAACTTATAGAATTTTCCCGCTATGGCCCAACATCCTCAAAGTATAAAGTTTTTATTATAGATGAAGTACATATGCTAAGCAAACAAGCATTCAATGCACTGCTTAAAACATTAGAAGAACCACCGACATATTTAAAATTTATATTCGCAACTACTGAGATAAAAAAAATTCCAGTAACTGTTATATCCAGGTGCCAAAGATTCGATTTATCAAGAATTAAATCAGATGAATTATTCAAATTCATAAAAAAAATAGCAAAAGAAGAAAATGGAAATGCATCTGATGAAGCTTTAAGATTAATTGTTAAACTTTCAGAGGGTTCAGTAAGAGATGCTTTGTCTTTATTGGATCGAGGGTTGTTAAGTAACTCTCAAGGGGAAGAATTAGATTTAACCAAAGCCCAAAAAATCTATGGTTATTTTGATAAAAGTTCATTAATTCAATTATTTAAAAACTTATTTGAAGGAAACGAAGATGAAGTTATTAAAATTTATAAAAAAGTATATGATTCTGGTGTTGAGCCGAAGATATTTTTAAATGATTTTTTAGAAATCTTGTATTTTATAAAAAATATTTCATTTATTAAACTTGATGGAAATAATTTTTCATTAAATGATGAAGAATTTAAGGAAATTGATAAGATTGCAAAAATAATTGATCCAAAAGATATTATGTTATTTTGGCAGTTTACAATAGAAACTATTGATGAGCTGGACATTGTTTCAAATCCAAATTTGTGTGTAGAAATGTTTTTAGTAAGACTCATGTATTTAAAAGATTTTGATAAAAAAAATTTTCAAGACACAAAAAATACCAAAGATGAATCGGATAGTATAAATATTAAAGAAGAAAAAATATCAGTAAACAAAGCCGTTGATCAAATAAGAAATATTACCCAACAAGATGAAATAAAACCTAAAATAAAATCTCATGAAACTAATAGTAAATTATTAATAAATAGTTTTGAAGAATTAATAAATTTGTGTATTGAAAAAAAGGAAATAAAACTAAAATATGAATTAGAAACAAATGTGAATCTTGTAACTTTTGTCCACGGGAGGATTGAAATAGCATTTAATGAAAATTTAGATAAAGAATTTATAAAAGAATTATCTAATAAGTTATACGAATGGACAAATATAAGATGGATTATTTCTCTTTCTAAAAAAAAAGGATTAATTTCAAAAAAACAAGAAGAAAAAGCAAGTAAAGAAAAAATTTTTGAAAATGCTAAAAAAAGCAAATTCTATAGCAAAATTTTGGAAATTTTACCCGATGCTGAACTTATAGAACTAAAAATAAGAGAGAAAGAAGATGACTGATTTTACTAAAATTTTAGAAAAAGCAAAAGAAGTAGAAGCAAAAATGAAAGAAAGTCAGGAAAAAATAAAACAAATTGAGGCTATTGGTGTTGCAGGAGGTGATGCTGTAAAATTAACGTTGAATGGAGAAGGTGAAATGATTAATTTAGATCTCAGCGATGAAATATTAAAAGAAGAGAAAGGTATAATCGTTGATTTAATAAGGGCAGCGCATTCGAATGCAAAAAATCAACTAAAATCAAAAACTTCTGAAGAAATTTCTAAAGTAGCCGGGGGCGGCTTAGGTATTCCAGGATTTAAATGGCCACTTTGATTTAATGCAGAATATTTCTGAAATTGATAATTTAATTAAACTTATTTCAAAATTGCCAGGCTTAGGTCCAAAATCTGCAAAAAGAATTATTTTAAAGTTAATTAATAATCGTCAAGAATTAATGAAACCATTGGCGCAAACATTAAGTGAAGCTTATAAAAATGTAGCTAGATGTAAAAATTGTGGTTCTTTAAAATCTAATAATTTAAATTGTGAGAATTGTCAGAGCAATTCAAAAAAAAATAATAAAATCTGTGTGGTAGAAAATATTGCAGATCAATGGACCATTGAAAGTTCAAGTATTTTTAAAGGTTATTTCCATATCCTTGGAGGAACATTGTCTAATTCAAATTCTCAAAGAAAAGAAGATTTACTTTTAGATTCTTTAATTGAAAGAGTAAAAAAAAATAACATAGATGAAGTTATTTTAGCAACAAGTGCTACAGTAGAAGGTCAAACAACAGCTTTTTATATTCAAGATAGTTTAAAGAATATTAATATTAAAATTTCTAAACTTGCTCAAGGTCTACCAATAGGTGGTGAAATTGAAAGTTTGGACGATGGTACTTTAATTTCTGCCTTCAAAAATAGAAAAGGATTAAATTCAGATTCAGATTGATTTTTTTATTAATCTATTAAAATGTAGTAATGGTTCAGTATACCCTGAAGGTTGATACTTTCCGTGGAAAATTAAATCGCATGCCGCTTTGAAAGCAATTGACTTTTCAAAGCTTCCAGCCATTGGTTGATAAGGATCTTGATCTTTCATACTTCGATCTTTTAAATTTTGATAATCAACTACTCTTGCCATTTTCTTCATAGTTTCCAAAACTTGTTTTTTGCTACATATGCCGTGATGGAGCCAGTTAGCTATATGTTGACTGCTGATTCTACATGTAGCTCTATCTTCCATCAGACCTATGCCATTGATATCAGGAACTTTTGAGCAACCTACAGATTGATCAACCCATCTAACAACGTAACCTAAAATACCTTGGGCATTATTTCTTAATTCTTTCTCAATTTCATCTTTAGACCAATTTTTCTTTGTCTCTACTGGTATTCTAAGGAGATCATCCAATTTAGCTGGTTTTCTTTTTTTTAATTTTTGATGAATAGAAAACACATTTACTGCATGATAGTGTAAAGCATGAATTGCTGCAGCAGTCGGTGAAGGGACCCATGCACAATTAGCACCTGACATTGGATGAGATATTTTTTGCTGCATCATCTCTTTTAATAAATCTGGCATTGCCCACATTCCCTTTCCAATTTGTGCATTTCCAGAAAAACCACATGCTAATCCAACATCAACATTGTTATTTTCATATGCCTTTATCCATTTTGAAGATTTCATATCACCTTTCTTTATCATTGGACCAATTTCCATAGAAGTATGTATTTCATCGCCAGTCCTATCAAGAAAACCAGTATTTATAAAAAATACTCTTTTTTTTAAAACTCTAACACATTCTTTAAGATTAATAGTTGTCCTTCTTTCCTCATCCATAATTCCACATAGGATTTGGTTCTTTTTGAGCTTTAAAACATTTTCAACTTTTTCAAAAATTCTATTTGTAAATGCACATTCGTCTGGACCATGCATTTTTGGCTTAACGATATAAATCGAGTTAGTTCTTGAATTTAACTTTCTTTTAAAATCATGAAGACATGCTGCAGATGTAACAAAAGCATCTAAAATTCCCTCTGGACATTCTGATCCATCCTTTAGAAGAATTGCTGGATTTGTCATTAAATGCCCAACATTTCTGTTTAACAATAAAGATCTCCCATGTAATTTAAATTTTTTACCTTTTGGAGATAAATATTCTCTATCCAAATTTAATTTTCGTAGAACTGTTTTATTTTTTTTCCTGAATTTTGAGGTTAAGTTTCCTTTCATTAAATGTAGCCAATTTCTATAACCTAAAACTTTATCTTCAGCATCTACCGCAGCAACACTATCTTCATGATCACATATTGTAGAGATTGCTGATTCTAAAAAGATATCATGTATCTTTAGTGGATCTTGATTTCCATCAGGGTTATTTACTTCTAAATTACCTTTTTGATCAAACAAAATGTCTAAGTGCAAATTATTATTTACAAAAAGCAGAGAAAATATTTTACCTTTTTGCTTTCTAAATCCTACAAATTGTTTAGAGTTTTTTAATTTAATACTTAGCTCTCCTTTTTTAATATGAGGAATTTTCTTTATATTTTTCCAACTTTGATTTTTAAGTGGGATATATTTATCTAAAAGTTCTCTTGCATAATCAATAACCTTTCCTCCTCTTATCGGATTATAAGTTTTACCTTTTAGTGCACCCTTTGTTTCAGAAATAATATTGGCTCCATAGAGACTATCATAAAGGCTCACCCATCTTGCATTTGCTGCATTTAGTAAAAATCGTGCATTAGAAACTGGACATACTAACTGGGGTCCACATATACTAGAAATTTCTTTATCAACATTCTTAGTTTTTATTTTAAAATTTGGCCCATTTTTTTTTAAATAATTTATTTTTTTTAAAAAATTTTTATAATCATTTAAATTTATTTTTTTTCTTTTTTTTTCTAGATGATATGAGTCAATTGATTTTTGAATTTTCTCTCTTATATCAATAAGTTCCTTATTTTTTTTAGCTAATTCATGTACAGATTTATTAAATCCTTTCCAAAAACGATCTTTTGAAATTTTTGTTCCTGGCAATAATTCTTTATTTATAAATGACAAAAGGACTTGAGATATAGATAAATCAAGTATTTTAACAAATTTTTCTTTTTTACTCATATTTATTTTTTTACCATTTTATTGCCTATTTTTAGTTTATAAAGACTTAATATGAAAAATTATCTAAATTTTGAAACTGAGGTAAAAAACCTTGAAAATGAATTAGAAAAATTAAAAGATCCATATAATCAAGAAGGTTTATCAGAAGTTGATACTAAAAATATATCAAAAGTTCAAAATGAAATAGACGAAAAACTTAAAAATATTTATTCTAGTTTAGATCCTTGGCAAACAGCATTAGTTGCTAGACACGAAGATAGACCAAAAGCAAAATTTTTTATTGATCATTTATTTGAAGATTTTGTACCTCTTTCAGGGGATAGATTCTATGGTGAAGATAAATCTGTAATTGCAGGTTTTGGAAAATTTAACAACAAATCAGTTTTGGTTATTGGTCAAGAAAAAGGAGATGATTTAGAATCAAGAATTGAAAGAAACTTTGGAATGATGAGACCAGAAGGTTACAGGAAATCAATTAGACTTATGAGACTCGCAGACAAATTTGGTATTCCAATAATATCTTTTATTGATACTCCAGGGGCTTATCCCGGAGTTGGTGCAGAAGAAAGAGGTCAAGCAGAAGCAATTGCAAAATCTATAGAGTGTTGTATGGAATTGTCAGTTCCAACAATATCTGTAATTATAGGAGAGGGTGGCTCGGGTGGTGCAATTGCATTAGCATCTTCTAATAAAGTTTTGATGTTTCAAAATGCGATTTACTCTGTAATTTCTCCAGAAGGATGCGCAACAATTCTTTGGAGAGATCCTAAAAAAACTTTAGAAGCTTCCAAAGCTATGAAACTTTCTTCAAAAGATCTTTTAAATCTTAATATAATTGATGAGATTATTTCAGAACCAATTGGAGGTGCACATAGAGATAAGGATTTAATTCTAGATAACACAAGATCTTCAATTAAAAAAAATTTAGATTTTTTTTCCACAATGAATAAAAATGAAATTATTAATCACAGAAAAAATAAATTTTTATCTATAGGCAGAGCAAAAGGTTTCGCAATTCAAAAAGATCCAGAAAAGTTATCTATGGAAAAAAGCTTAGTATATAAAATTAAAAAAAATCAAAATATAATTTATATTTTAAGTTCAGTAATTTTATTTACTGTAATAATTATTTTATTATTATAAAGCTCCATGACAATGTTTGTATTTTTTCCCTGAGTTACATGGACAGGGGGCATTCCTCCCAACTTTTTTTGAAGATAATTTTTCAAATGTGTTATTTTGTTTTTGTTTAAATTCATTTTCATCTTCAGAATTATTTACTATTTTTATATTAATTAGGAAAGTAATTAAATCTGTCTTAAGCTTACTAAGTAAATTTTCAAATAATACAAAAGATTCTTTTTTATATTCAACTAAAGGATCTCTTTGACCAAAAGATCTTAATCCAATAACTTGCCTAAGTTGTTCAAGATATTGTATATGCATTTTCCAATTTTCATCTACTACTTGTAAAAAAATTCTTTTTTCAATTTCTTGCGCTTTATCTTCTCCAAGTAATTTTATTCTTTCATTTCTTTTTTCTAAAAATTTTTCATAAATCAACTTTTCAAAGCTTTTATCTTTAGTATTTATTAAGTTATTAATTTCATCCTCATTAAATGATTTTCCAAATATAGATTTAAATTGATTTATAAATTCATTTGATTTTGGATTTGTTAAATATTTTGATTTAGTTTCTTCTAAATCTTTAATAATTTCACTTAGAAAATCGTTTGAAAGTTCATTTATATTTTTATTGTTAATAATATTATTTCTCTGACCAAAAATTACTTGTCTCTGGTCATTTAATACGTTGTCAAATTTTAATAAAGTTTTTCTAATGTCAAAATTTCTAGCCTCAACTTTTTGTTGTGCTCTTTCTAAAGCCTTATTTATCCATGGATGATCAATACTTTCGCCATCCTTTAAACCAAGTTTTTTAAGAATATTATTCATAGACTCTGTTCCAAAAATTCTCATAAGATCATCTTCTAGGCTTACAAAAAATACGGAATTACCCTCATCGCCTTGCCTTCCTGATCTACCTCTCGCCTGGTTATCTACTCTTCTGCTTTCCATCCTTTCTGTTCCTATTACAAACAATCCGCCAATTTTTTTTACATCCTCTTTTTGATTTTGATCTTGGCCTCCTAATTTAATGTCTACTCCTCTACCTGAAATACTTGTTGTTATTATTACGGAATTTTTCTTTCCTGCGTTTTCTATTATTTCAGCTTCTTTTTCATGGTTCTTTGCATTAAGAACTATATGTTTTATTGATTTATTTTCTAATAACTTTGAATAATGCTCAGATTTATTTATACTTGCTGTGAATATAAGAAGAGGTTGTCCAACTTTACTACATTCAACAATTTTATTTACAATTGCTTCATCTTTTTCTTCAATAGTTCTAAAGATTTGATCATTCCAATCTTTTCTAATCATTTTTTTGTTTGTAGGAATCGATACAACTTGTAAATTATATATTTCAAAAAATTCTTGAGACTCAGTTTGGGCAGTTCCTGTACAACCAGAAAGCTTTGAATAAAGTTTGAAAAAATTTTGGTAGGTAATTGAAGCAAGAGTTTGATTTTCTGCATTTACATGTAATTTTTCTTTTGCCTCTAAGCTTTGATGCAATCCATCACCGAATCTTCTTCCAGGCAACTGCCTTCCAGTTTGTTCGTCAATTATTACAATTTGTTCATCTTTTACAATATAGTCTCTTCCATTTTGAAAAAGATGATTAGCTTTTAGTGCTTGATTAACATGATGAACCAAATGCAAATTTTCTGGATCATAAAAATTATTATTTTTTAATATACCAGCATTTGAAAATATTTTCTCTATATTGTCTATACCTTTGTTAGTTAATAAAATATTTTTATCTTTTTCATCTACTTCAAAATCATTAGTATCTAAATTTTTAACAAATTTATCTATTGCTATATATTGGCTATTTTTATCTTCTGCGGCACCTGATATAATTAAAGGAGTTCTTGCTTCATCAATTAAACAAGAATCAATCTCATCAACAATGGCGTAATGGTGTTTTCTTTGCACCATATCTTTTTTAGAAAATTTCATATTATCTCTAAGATAATCAAATCCCAACTCGCTATTTGTTGCGTATGTTATATCTTTAGAATAATTATCTCTTCTTTCTTCATCAGATTGATCAGTGTTAATATAACCACAATCTAAACCCAAAAAATTATAAATTTTTCCCATATTTTGACTATCTCTTTTTGCAAGATAATCATTAACGGTTACTATGTGCACACCTTTTTTTTCTAAAGCATTTAAATATGCTGAAAGTACAATTGTTAAAGTTTTACCTTCCCCAGTTTTCATTTCAGCTATTTTATTTTCGTGAAGCGCAACACCCCCAATTAACTGAACATCAAAATGTCTTTCATTATTTATTCTTTTTGAAGCCTCTCTTACTAAAGCAAAAGCTTCTGGCAAAATATCAGTGAGTTTTTTTCCATTTTTTATTTGTTCAATAAGTTCATTTGTTTTTTTAGGAAATTCTACTTCGCTTAATTTTTGGACATCTTTTTCAAAAAGATTAATATTTTTTACTATTTTTTGAATGCGATCCAACTCTTTTTGATTGCTTCCTTTAATTATTTTGGAAAGTAGATTTAGAGGGTTAAACATTTTGATGTAAATTAATTATTATAATTATATAGTAATTATTTTATTAATTTAAATATCATGGTTTTTAACATAAACAACTTTTTTGACGATAGAAATAGGAAGTCAAAAATAGCTGATTTTCAGGATTTAGATCATATAGATGGTATTTCTATATCAACAGTTAGTGCAAACTTGTATGAAAAGAAAAGAGACGATTTAGTTTTATTTTATTTTAGAGATGGTGTTAGCCATGCATCAGTTTTTACCCAATCAAAGATTGTTTCTGAGAACATAAAGTGGAACCAAAAAATAAAATCTAAAAAATTGAGTGCTTTATTGATAAATACCAGAAATGCAAATTCTTTAACTGGATCAGCTGGCTTTAATGCTATCAAAGAACTTGCGCATAAATTATCACAAAAACTAACAGAAAAGCAAAAAATAGATGAGGATAAACCAATCGAAATTAAATCTAATGAAATATTATTTGCATGTACAGGAACCATAGGAGAAAAATTTCCTCTTGATAAAATCAAAAATACAATTCCAAATTTAGTAAAAAATTTAAAATATACACAAAACAAACTAATTTGGATGAAAGCTGCTATGGGAATAATTACTACAGATACAAAACCAAAAATTGCAATGTCTGAATGTAAAATTGGATCTACAAATGTGAAAATTTATGGAATTGCTAAAGGGTCGGGTATGATACAGCCCAATATGGCAACTACACTTGGTTTTGTTTTTACTGACGCAAATTTATCTTCCTCAATACTAAAAAAAATTCTCAATGAGGGTATAAAGAAAACCTTTAATGCTATCTCTTGCGATGGAGATACTAGTACTAATGATATGGTTTCTCTATTTTCAACTAATAAAGCTAAAAATTCGCTTATTAAAGATTTTAGAGACTCAAAGCTCAAATATTTTCGTCAATCCCTGCAAGATGTTTTATTGAATTTAGCTAAGAGGGTAGTAGCAGATGGAGAAGGTGCATCTAAATTTGTTACTGTTAAATGCAAAAATTGTAAAACGGAAGAAGATGCAAAAAATATATGTTTTTCTATAGCCAATTCAACTTTAGTTAAAACCGCAATTGCAGGCGAAGATCCTAATTGGGGAAGAATTGCAATGGCGATAGGAAAAAGCAATGCTAAAATTGATGAAAAAAAATTATCAATTAACTTAGGTTCTTACAAAATTTTGATTAAAGGAAATTTATATGAAAATTATGATGAAAATGTATTAAGTGAATATATGAGAAATGAATCAATAGAAATTTCTGTTGACGTTGGGTTAGGGAAAAAAAATTTTACTTCTTATACAATGGACTTAACTAAAAGATATATAGAAATTAATGCAGATTATAGATCTTAAAATTTCTTATTTTTTAATATAAATTATTATAAATTTTTATGATTAAATATTGTTTAAAATGTAGAAATTGTTTACTAGAATTTGAAAGCTGGTTTAGTTCTTCAAATGAATTTGATAGATTAAAAAAAATTAATCATCTTAATTGTCAAAACTGTAATTCTACGAAAATAGAAAAATCTTTAATGTCACCAAATTTGACAAAAAGCAGAAATAAATCTCATCAAAAAAATGAACAAAAACTTAAAGAAATAAAAAACCAACTTAAAAATTATCAAAAATTTGTAAAGAAAAACTTTGACTTTGTTGGAGATAATTTTGCATATGAAGCAAGATCAATTCATTATAATAAAAAAAATTCCAAAAAAGGAATTTATGGAAAAGCCACATCACAAGAAGTAAAAGAATTAAAAAATGAAGGAATAGAAACTGAGTTGGTACCTTGGATAAATGATAAAGAGAATTAATTTTTTTTTAATTTCATTATATAGTTAACAGATTTATCTTTAGAAATTTTCCATTTGTTTGTTATAAGGTTATAACTCATCCCATCAAGATTTTTTAAATCTAAAAAATTTTTTTTGCATATTTTAATAAGTTCTTCAGGTTTAATAAATTTTTCCCAGTCATGGGTTCCTACAGGTAGCCATTTCAAAATATATTCTGCACCCACTATTGCAAAAACATAAGATTTTAAAGTTTGATTTAATGTTGCGATAAACATTATTCCCTTTTTTTTTAAAAATTTTGTACTTTCTTTTATAAAAAAATCTACATTATCTACATGTTCTACAATTTCCATATTTAAAACTACGTCAAATTTATTATTTGATTTAAATTTTTCAGGAGAAAAGTTAAAATATTTAATATTTAATTTACTTTTTTTTAAATGATTTTTTGCGATTTCTATATTTTTTTTTAATGGATCTATACCGGTAACTTCTGCTCCAAGTCTTGCCATTGGTTCTGATAATAGGCCACCTCCACATCCTATATCCAATATTTTTAAACCATTAAGCGGTTTTTTTTTATTTTTTAGGTTAAAATCATTACTTAAATTATCTTTTATATATTTTATTCTAATCGGGTTAAAATTATGTAAAGGCTTGAATTTACCATTAGGATTCCACCAATCTTCTGCAATTTTTGAAAATTTTTCTATTTCTTTTTTATCTAATGTGTTATTTTTCATTCTAAATTGACTTTATAATCAAGATGTATTTTATCAATATATTTTAACTTATTAAAAAATTAATTTAATGAAAATTGTAGTTTTAAAATTTGGTGGCACATCAGTGGGTACTATTGATAGAATTAAAAAAGTAGCCAATATAATAATAAATTATTCAAAAAAAAAATATAATGTAATTGTCGTTTCCTCAGCTATGAGTGGGACTACTAATGATTTAGTGAATAAATCAAAGAATATAAGTAATAATTTTTCTAATGAAGAATATGATGCATTAGTTTCTTCGGGAGAACAGGTGTCATGTGCTTTAATTGCTGGAAGATTAATACACAAAGGTTATAAGTCTAGATCTTGGATGGGTTGGCAAATCCCAATAATTACAGATAATAAGCACAAATACTCCAAAATTAATCAAGTTCACAAAACTAATCTAATTAAATATCTAAAATCTGGGGGCATACCAATTGTCACAGGTTTTCAAGGAGTAAACATTAAAGGAAGAATTACTACTATAGGCAGGGGCGGTTCAGATGCAAGTGCGATTATGCTTGCAAAATTCTTTAAAGCAAAAAGATGTATAATTTATACTGATGTAGAGGGAGTCTATACCACTGACCCAAAAAAATTAGAGAAAGCTAAAAAAATAAGAGTTATATCTTATGAAGAGATGTTAGAAATGGCATCATTAGGTGCAAAAGTAATGCAACCAGTTTCTATTCAAGATGCAAGGTTAAGTAGAATAGATATTGAAGTTAAATCTTCTTTCAAAAATAAGTCTGGAACATTGATAACGAGAAGAAAAAATATAATTAATAGAAATATTATCACTGGAATTTCATCTACACAAAATGATGCAAAAGTTACTCTGGTAGGAGTAAAGGATAAACCAGGGATAGCAGCTTCAATATTTAAACCTCTTTCAGAAAGTTCAATAAATGTTGATATGGTTGTTCAAAATATATCAGCAAATGGAAAAGAAACCGATTTAACATTTACGATTAAATCAGATGATTTAACAAAAACAAAAAAAATAATTAATTCTAATAAACAAATTAATTTTAAAAAATTATTATTTGATAAAAATGTTTCTAAAGTCTCAATTATTGGAGTTGGAATGATAACAACCCCAGGAGTAACTTATAGAATGTTTCAATCTTTGGCAAAGAATAAAATTAATATTCAGGTTATTTCTACATCAGAAATAAAAATATCAGTTTTAATTAATAAAAAAAATATTATTAAAGCAATTGCTGCTTTACACAAAGAATTTAAATTAGAAGTATAATTAAATGAGCATTAGACCATTCAGAGATATTAAAAGAAAAATAACAAAAGAAATAAATGTAGGAGAGGTAAAGATTGGAGGAAATAATCCAATTACCGTACAATCAATGACTAATACTCTTACTAAAGATATTAAAAAAACAGTAAATCAAATAAATAAAATTTCCGAAGTAGGCGCAGATATTGTAAGAGTCTCTTGTCCCGATGAGGATTCCACCAGAGCTTTGAAAGAAATAGTTAAAAATGTTTCAGTGCCAATAGTGGCTGACATTCATTTTCATTACAAAAGAGCAATCGAAGCAGCAGAAAATGGAGCAAAATGTTTAAGAATCAATCCTGGGAATATTGGCGATGAAAGGAAAATTAAAGAAGTAATTAAAGCTGCAAAAAATAATAATTGTTCAATAAGAATTGGTGTAAATGCAGGATCACTAGAAAAAGATATTCTTGAAAAATATAAAGAACCTTGTCCTGAAGCTCTTGTTGAAAGTGCATTAAGGAATATTAGTATTATTGAAAATGAGGATTTTTTTAATTTTAAAGTAAGCGTAAAATCTTCTGATGTTTTTTTATCTATAGCTGCATACAAGCAACTATCGTTAAAAATGAATTATCCATTGCACCTTGGGATTACTGAAGCAGGAAGTTTTTTACCAGGAAGTATTAAATCATCTATTGGATTTGGTGCGCTGTTATTAGATGGAATTGGAGATACAATCAGAGTTTCTCTATCTGATGATCCAGTTGAGGAAGTGAAAGTTGGTAATGAAATATTAAAATCACTCAACCTAAGAAAGCGAGGTGTAATGATAGTTTCATGCCCTTCTTGTGCAAGACAAGCATTTCAAGTAATTGATACAGTTAAAATATTAGAGGAAAAACTATCCCATATCAAGACACCAATAACATTATCAATTATTGGGTGTGTAGTTAATGGACCTGGCGAAGCTTCGCAAACTGATATTGGTATAACTGGCGGCGGCAAAGGTAGCAACATGCTGTATTTAAAAGGAATTGAGACAGAAAAAATACCTACTGAGAGTATTATTTCTAAAGTTGTAAATTTAGTTGAAAAAAAAGCAAAAGAAATTGAAAAAAATAATTAATGCTACCTGATACAAAAGTTCAAAATTTAATTATCAAGCATGCTGAACTAGAAAAGGAACTATCATCAGGAAACGTTGGTAAAAGTTTTGCTGATAAGTCGAGAGAATATTCTGAATTAAATGAAATAGTGAAGGAAGCTAAAGAATATATCGAATTTGAGAAAAATAAAAATGAATTAGAAAAAATAATCAATGATACGCAAAGTGAAAAAGATATTAAAGATTTAGCAGAATTAGAATTAAAAGACCTAATAAAAAATAAAGATAAAAATGAAAATAAAATTAAATTATTTCTACTTCCTAAAGATGAGGCAGATACAAAAAATGCAATTATAGAAATAAGGGCAGGTACTGGAGGATTGGAAGCAAGTCTTTTTGCTTCTGATCTTTTCAAAATGTATGAAAAAGTTAGTCACAAAAAAAAATGGTTAATGGAAATTATAAATATTTCAAAAAGTGAAGCCGGCGGTTTAAAAGAAGTTATAGCTACAATAAAAGGAAAAAATATATATTCTTCTCTGAAGTATGAAAGTGGAGTTCATAGAGTTCAAAGGGTTCCTGATACTGAGACACAGGGTAGAGTTCATACTTCAGCTGCAACTGTAGCAGTTTTACCAGAAGCTGAAGAAGTAGATGTTAAAATTGAAGATAAAGATTTAAGAATTGATGTTTTTAGAAGCAGTGGACCCGGTGGACAAAGCGTAAATACAACAGATTCTGCTGTAAGAATTACTCATATACCATCTGGAATAGTAGTTAGCCAACAAGATGAAAAATCACAAATTAGAAATAAAGAAAAAGGACTTAAAATATTAAGATCAAGAATTTATGAACACGAAAGACAAAAAAGAGATGCTGAGAGATCTCAAGACAGGAAGAGTAAAATTGGAACAGGAGATAGATCTGAGAGGATTAGAACTTATAATTTTCCACAAGGTAGAGTCACCGATCATAGAATAAATTTCACTTTACATAAATTAGAAGAATTTATGCAAGGAGAAATATTTGATGAAATGATTGAAAATTTAAGTATTCAAGCACAACAAGAAAAACTAAGTAATTTAAGATAAATGAATTATCAAGAAATTTTAAATAAAGGAAGTCAAATTTTAAGAGCTCATAATGTAAAGACTTCAAATTTAGATTGTGAACTAATTTTGTCCAAAGTTATAAACAAAACAAGAGAAGAAATTTTAATTAATTTAAATAATAAAATTACCAAGAATCAAGAAAGTGATTTCATCTTTTATTTGAATAAAAGAAAAAAAAAAAATCCTGTTTCGTATATATTGGGTTATAAATCTTTTTGGAAATATAGATTTTATATAAATGAGTCAGCTCTTATACCAAGACCAGAGTCTGAACACATTGTAGAGCAGGCCTTAAAATGTGTGCCATTTGGCAGATCAATGAATATTTTAGATATTGGGACTGGATCTGGCTGCTTAATAATTTCTTTATTAAATGAGAGAGAGAATTGTCTTGCAACAGCTATAGATATATCAAAAGACGCCTTAAAAGTGGCAAAATTTAATGCAAAATTGCATCACCTAGAAAATAAAATCAAATTTTTTAATATCGATATTGACAAATTTCATTCAAATAAATATGATTTAATTATATCTAATCCTCCATACATAAATAGTGTAGATTTAAATAGATTAGATGATGATGTTAGACTGTATGAACCAAGAATAGCGTTATATGGAGGGATTACAGGTTTTGACGAAATAAAAAAGATAATTGAGAAAAGTTCAGATTTATTAAAATATAACGGAAAATTGATCATAGAAATTGGAGATAAACAAAAAAATTATACAAGAAAAATTTTATTAAATAATGGATTTTATGTTAGCAAAATATGTAAAGATTTTTCAGGTAAAGACAGATGTTTAGTAAGTACGAAAATTAATAAATGAATAACTTTAAAAATAATTTTAGGAGAAATAGATTTAAATCCAATGGCGATAGAAATTTTAGAAAAAGAACTGGAAATGGACATAAAATTAATGGAGAATTTAACCATAGTTTAGATTTTAAAAGAAAAAGTCCAGGCAGAAATAATCAAAATGCATCAAAATTAATAGATAAGTATAATGATCTGGCAAGGGAAGCTCTTACAAATGGCGATAAAATATTATCAGAAAATTATTTACAGCATGCAGATCATTTTGCAAGAATTTTGCAAGGACGTGAATTAGCAAAAGAGCTCAATTCAAATTCATCAAATACCGTTAAAACAAATTCAGAAAATAAAGATCATTCTGAAAGTAAAGACAACCAAACAAATTCTACTGAATTAAATTTTACAGACTAATCTATTTTTGAAATCAATTCTGATTTTAAAACATCTAATTTTATTTTATTTACTTCAAACTTCTTTCTCAAATTTCCTTTAAGAACTTTTCCCGATGGTAATTTTAATTTTTGTGAATTTATTTTTCTTCCATTTTCAATAACCTCGTAATGCAAATGTGGTCCAGTTGATAAACCTGTAGATCCAACATATCCAATAATTTGTCCTTGTTTTACTCTAACTCCTTTTTTAATCCCTCTTCCAAATTTTGACATATGAGCATAAACTGTCTGATATTTAGAATTATGTTTAATTTTTACACAATTTCCACCACCACCACACCATTTTGCTCTAGTCACAATTCCATCTCCTGACGCCATAATTGGAGTTCCCTTTGGTGCTGCAAAATCTGTTCCCGCATGTAATTTTGTAAAACCAAGTATTGGATGTTTTCTCATACCAAAAGATGATGAAAGTCTTGCACCGTTAATAGGTGTTTTCATTAAAGTTTTTCTCATACTTTTTCCATTTTCATCAAAATAATCAATTTTATTATCTTCATACTCAAATTTATATAGTTTCAAGTCAGTATTTTGGTTATTTAAATTTGCGTATAAGATTTCACCAACCTCTACTGTATTTCCTTTATCATTTTTAAATTCCTCATAAATTATTTGAAAAGAATCATTTTTCCAAATATCTCTTTGGAAGTCTACTTGGAAACCATATAATCTTGCA
>CACHJL010000017.1 GCA_902580135.1 uncultured Pelagibacteraceae bacterium
ATAATTTTTAAAATAATAAAATTTATTTAATAACTACTTTAAGTTGTTTAAAGAGAATTAATTTTTCTAGTTATTCGTGAAACATGTCTGGAAGCATTTTTTTTCTTAATTATTCCAGTTTTAGCAACTTTCATCAATTCAGAGTTTAATTTAGGTAGATAAACCAAGGCTTGCTTTTTATCTTTTTTACTTATCAGAGAATTCATTTTCTTTAATGATGTTCTAAACTTGCTCTTTCTAGATTTATTTACTTTAGTTTGTTTTGAAATTCTTCTAATTCGTTTGATTGCTGATTTTGTGTTTGCCATAAGCGCGATTGTATATATTGAGAATTTATAGTGGTCAACAGAATAATTTTTTATTTTTGACAGTAATTGCAAAAGAAGCTTGATCTATTTGATATAATTTTTTTTTTAACAATCCCATTACACTTAGATTTTAAACATTTTAAATTTTCTCTTTGATAAACATTAAAATTTTTTTGAAAATTGCCCGTTTCACCGTTTATATTTTGAAAATCCCTAATACTTGATCCTCCTTTTTTTATAGCTTTTTTTAAAACTAATTTTGAATATTTAAATATTTTTTTACAGTCATATTTTGTTAAATTTTTTGCTTTTTTATTTGGATGAATTTTACATTTAAACAAAATTTCACTTGCATATATATTTCCTATACCTGAAACAAATTTTTGATCTAGTAAAAAATTTTTTATATTTTTTTCTTTTTTTTTAAAGTAATTACAAATGTAGTTCATATTAAATGATTTGGAAAATGGCTCAGGTCCAAAATGGCTAAATTTTTTTTTCAATTCAATCGGATTATGAAAAATGGAAAAATATCCAAATCTTCTTGGATCATTATATATAAACTTCATTTTACTAAATTGTATTTCAACATGATTATGTTTCTTAGGTAAAATTGGTGAATGATAAAAACTTGTATTTGTAAGTGAATTTTTATTTTTAATATTAGATAAATGAATTGTGCCCGTCATCCCAAGGTGAATTATAAAACCAGTATTATCTTCAAATCTTATTATTAAGTACTTTGAGAATCGATCTACTTTTTTTATTTTTTTTTTATTTAGATGTCTTTTAAATCCTGAATGAATTTTAAACCTTAAATTTCTATTTTTTACTAGTACTTTTAGAATAATCTTATCTTTGACTTTTTTATCTAAAGATTGTCTAACTATTTCTACTTCTGGCAATTCTGGCATTTAATACTATATTAAACTTAAATAATTATTTTTATGCAACAATATCTTCAAAATAGAGAAGGGCTAGTAGAAAATGTATTTAATAAGGTCTATGATAAATATGATCTTATGAATGACTTTATGTCTTTTGGTATTCATAGAATCTGGAAGAAAAATCTTTTAGCTTGGATGAATCCTTCTTCTAATAAAATTCTTGTAGATGTTGCATGCGGTACAGGTGATATTGGAAAATTATTTTTAGATTTTACAAATAATGATAACGAAGTGTTTTGCATAGACCCAAATAAAAGCATGATAGAAAAAGGAAAGAAAAAACTTAAAAATTATAAAAATATAAAATGGATAGTTAATTCGGCCGAAAAATTATCCTTAAATGAAAATTCATGTGATTATTATACGATTAGTTTTGGACTAAGAAACACTAAAAATTTAAAAAAATCTTTGTCTGAAGCTTACAGGATTTTAAAACCAGGCGGTAGATACTTATGCCTAGAATTTTCTAAAATACAAAACGCAAATTTAGAATTTTTCTATAAAAAATACTCAAAAATAATTCCATTTATTGGAAACGCTATAGTTGGTGAAAAAGAACCTTACGAATATCTAACTAAAAGTATCGATAAATTTATAAATCAAGATCAACTCATAGACTTAATGAAGCAAAATAATTTTCAAAATTGTAGTTATAGAAATCTGTCTGGGGGAATAGTTGCTATTCATTCTGGCTGGAAAATTTAATGATTAAAAGATTATATATATTGTTTAAATTAGGAAGAAAATTGGCAAAGTCAGATGCTTTGAAAATAGCTACAAAATTTCATAAACCTCCTTTTATAATTAAAATATTTTTTAAAATTCTTGGATTCTCTATATCAAATAATAATGAAGTTAATAAAACAGTAAAGGAAAAACAAAAGCTATCCCACTCCTTACAATCAATGGGGACAACTTTCATTAAACTTGGACAATTTTTAGCTACAAGACCTGATATTATTGGAGAAGAAATATCTAAACAATTAGAAACTCTTCAGGATAAATTACCACCATTTCCATTGTCGGAAGCAAAAGAGATGATTAAAAAAGATTTAGGAAGTGGAATATTTGACTCAATTATTAATTTAAGCGATCCAATTGCAGCCGCATCTATTGCTCAAGTTCATAAAGCTCAAATAGATGACAAAGGAATTATAAAAGATGTGGCTATAAAAATACTAAGACCAAACATTAAAAAAATTTTCAACGAAGAAATCGATGCTCTAATACTTTTGGCTTTCATCATTGAATCTTTTATAAAAAAAACAAAGAGATTAAAATTAGTTGAAGTTGTTTTTTTATTAAAAGAAATTACGAATCTTGAGATGGATCTAAGATTTGAAGCAGCGGCTGCAAATGAATATGCTGATAATACAAAAAATGATTCTGGATTTAAAGTTCCTAAAATTTATTGGAATTTTACCAGTGAAAATGTAATGACACTTGATTGGGTTGATGGAATTTCTATACGGGAAAACGATGAGTTAACAAAAAGAAAAATTGATACAAAAAAAATAGCTTCAAACATAATTCAACATTTTTTAAGACATGCAATAAGAGATGGGTTTTTCCATGCAGATATGCATCAAGGCAACATTTTTATTGATAATAGCGGTCAAATTGTTCCTATCGATTTTGGAATTATGGGAAGATTAGATAAATTAAGTCAAAGATTTCTGGCTGAAATATTATTTGGATTTATTCAAAGAGACTATAAAAAAGTAGCTGAAGTACACCTTTCTGCAGGTTTAGTCCCAAAAGAAGTCCCTGTTAATGATTTAGCCCAAGCATTAAGATCAATTGGTGAACCAATTTTTGGTCAATCTGTTAAAGATATTTCTGGTGGAAAACTTCTTAAGCAGTTATTTGATGTTACAGAAAAATTTAATATGCAAACTCAACCTCAATTATTGATGTTGCAAAAAACAATGGTTGTAGTGGAAGGAGTTGCAAGAAAATTAAATCCTGAAACTAATATTTGGGAAACTTCAAAACCCGTATTAGAAAAATGGCTAACTGAAACAAAAGATCCAATAAATTCAATTAATGAAACATTAAAAGATTCTGTTGATGCTATAAAAAAATTGCCTAATTTGCCTGAAATAATGGATAAAGCTAATCAAGCATTAACTTTCTTAGCCAGTGGTCAAATTCCACAAAATTCAAATTCCTTTGATGAACTAAATATTATAAGATCAGAAATGATTACATTTAGAAATCAAACAATTATTGGTTTATTATCGCTTGTAATTCTAGGTTTATTAGTATTTTAATTCGCACGATGAAAAATTTATTAAACAAAAAAATTCTTTTAATTATATGTGGAGGCATATCTGCATATAAAAGCCTGGAGATTATTAGAAGTTTAAAAAAAAGTAATGCGCAAGTTAAAACCATATTAACAAAAAGTGCTAAAAAATTTATAACGCCTTTATCTGTAACGTCTCTTTCAAAAGAAAAAGTTTATGATGATATTTTCAGTGTTGAAAATGAATCTGAAATGGATCATATCTCTTTATCAAGATGGGCTGACCTAATTTTAGTAGCACCTATAACGGCAAACACTATTTCAAAATTAAGCTCAGGTGCATCCGATGATTTGGCTTCAACAGTAATTTTAGCGTCAGATAAAGAAATATATTTAGCCCCAGCAATGAATGTAAGAATGTGGGAACATCAATCAACCAAAGAAAATATAAATAAATTAAAAAACTATGGATATAAAATAATTGGTCCAGATATAGGAGATATGGCATGTGGTGAATTTGGGAAAGGAAAAATGTCGGAACCAAATGAAATTTTGCAACAAATTGAATTGTATTTTAAAAATAAAAAAAATAACAAAAAATTCAAAGCTTTGGTAACAGCTGGTCCAACTAGAGAATATATAGATCCTGTTAGATTTATAAGCAATCAATCTAGTGGAAAACAAGGTTATGAAATTGCAAAATCATTTAGAGATAACGGTTTTGAAACAACCCTTATTTCAGGTCAAACCAATTTAGATCCAATATCTGGATTAAATTTTATAAAAGTTGAAACAGCACAAGAAATGTTCGATCAAACGATAAAAAATTTACCAGCAGATGTTGCAATATTTACTGCTGCTGTATCAGATTACAAAGTTAGTAATTATAAAAATAAAAAAATAAAAAAGAAAGAAAATCTTAATTTATCTTTAGAAAAAAATATTGATATTCTAAATAATATTTCTAAACACAATTCATTAAGGCCAAAGCTGACGATTGGTTTTGCGGCAGAAACAAACGATATAGTTGATAATTCATTAAGGAAATTAGAAGAAAAAAACTGTGATTGGATTATAGCAAATGATGTGTCAGATAATTCAATTGGATTTGACTCAGATGAAAATCAAATTTCAATTTTTTATAAAGATAAAAAAAATGAAAATTTAAAAAAGATGAGCAAATCATTAGTTGCATCAGAAATTGTTAATAGAGTTATAAAAAAATTGAACTAGTTTAATGATTAAAGTTTTAATTAAAAAACTTAATTCAAAAGTCCAGCTTCCAAAATACAAAACGGATGGATCTTCTGGAATGGATTTAATGGCATTTATAGAAAACTCAATTAATATTAAGCCACAACGATCAGCTCTAATTCCTACAGGAATATCTATTGCAATACCCGAAGACACAGAAGTGCAAATTAGACCAAGATCAGGGCTCGCAGCTAAATCTAGTATAAGTGTTTTAAATACACCAGGAACAATAGATAGTGACTACAGAGGTGAAATAAAAATTATTTTATTCAATCATGGTAAAGAAGAGTTTGTGATTAATAATAATGATAGAATTGCACAAATGATATTGATGCCAGTAATAAAAGCTGAATTTGAAGAAGTAGTAGATTTGCCAAAGACTTTAAGAGGATCTGGAGGATTTGGATCAACTGGTAAATGAAAAAAAATTTGAATAAAAATTCTTTAATAAGATATTCGCGACAAATTATATTAAAAAATATTGGAACAATTGGACAAAAAAAAATTCTCAATTCTAAAGTATTAATAGTTGGTGCTGGGGGATTAGGGTGTCCTGTAGCAGATTTATTAGCAAGATCAGGGGTGGGTGAAATAGGTATTATTGATTATGATAAAGTGAGTTTATCAAATATTCATAGACAAACTCTTTACACAACCAATGATGTTAATAAATATAAAGTAAATGTTGTTAAAAAAAGATTAAATTTAATTAATAAAGATATAAAAATTAATACATATAATAAAAAAGCAAATGAAAAAAATTTAAATAATATTATTAAAAATTATAATTTAATAGTAGATGGGAGTGATAATTTTAAAACAAAATTTTTACTAAATAAATTTTCATTAAAATTAAAAAAAATATTAATTGTTGGAGCAATAAGTAAATTTGATGGCCATATTTTTACTTTTGATTTTAATTCAAGAAAAAGTCCTTGCTTAAAGTGTTTTTATCAATCAGAACCATCGGATGATATATTAAATTGTGAAACTGAAGGAATTCTAGGATCTACAGCTAATATTGTGGGAGCATTACAAGTAAATGAAATATTAAAAAAAATATTAAATATTGGAAGAGATTTAAAATCGAATATTTTAATTTTAGATCTTTTGAACTTAAACTTTAGAAAAGTCTTATTTAAAAAAAGAAAAAACTGTATATGTTAAAAACCATATTTTTTCTTTTCTATTTTTTGTTTATAATTTCTAATTCTTATTCTGAAGAAAAAAAAACTTTCCTTATGCTAAAAAATAATAAAGTAAATGTCAGATATGGACCTAGCTTTGATTATCCTATTAAATATATTTATAAAAAAATTCAACTACCTGTAAAATTAATTGATAAAAAAGAAAATTTCAGGAGGATAATTGATCATAAAAAAAATAGTGGGTGGATCCATATATCTCAGCTAAAAAAATCAAAATCATACATAACAACTTCAAATAAAATTCTTTTTAAAAAACCCACTAAATATTCAAAACCATTAGCCAAAATAGAAAAAGGAAGACTTTTAATAGTTAAAAAATGTAATTTAAATTGGTGTAATATTAAAACTGATGAATATACAGGATGGATAGATAAAACTAATGTTTGGGGTGCAGTTAATTAAGGTCGAAACGATCCAAATTCATAACTTTTGTCCACGCATCTATAAAGTCTTTTACAAATTTTTTATTCGAATTTTCTGTTCCATAAACCTCAGCTATTGCTCTTAATTGGGAATTTGAACCAAAAATTAAATCTACTCTTGTTGCTGTCCATTTTTGTTTATTTGTTTTTCGATCTATGCCCTTAAATAATTCCTCACTTTTATCTATTTCTTTCCAGGTCGTATTCATATCAAGCAAATTAACAAAAAAATCATTTGTAAGTTGATTTTTCTTTTTTGTAAAAACACCGTGATTGGATTTATCAAAATTTGTACCTAACATTCTCATTCCTCCAATTAAAACAGTCATTTCTGGTGCGGTAAGTTTCATTAACTGCGCCTTATCAATTAACATTTCTTCAGCTGATACAGTTGACTTAGCTTTTGTTCCATTAGTTTTTTTTGTTATATAATTTCTAAATCCATCAGCTTTTGGCTCCAGTAAACCAAAAGAATAGGCGTCAGTTTGATCTTGGGAAGCATCTCCTCGACCTGATTTAAAAGGAACATTAATTTTGTGTCCAGCTCTTTTAGCTGCTTCTTCAATTGCAGTAGATCCTCCAAGTACGATTAGATCAGCAAGTGATATTTCTTTCTTTTTTGTATCAAAACTTTTTTTAATTTTTTTTAAAGATTTTATAATTTTATTTAATTGAGACGGATTATTTACTTCCCAGTTTTTTTGAGGTGATAATGCTATTCTGCCTCCATTAGCTCCTCCTCTTTTATCTGATCCTCTAAAAGTAGATGCTGATGCCCATGCAGTAGAAACTAGTTGAGAAATTGAAAGACCTGATTTTAAAATTTTTATTTTTAAATTTTTAATATCTTTATTTTTTAACTTATACTTATTTTTTGTAATAGGATCTTGCCATATTAATTTTTCTTTAGGAACTTCTGGCCCTAAATAACAAGCTATAGGACCCATATCTCTATGGGTAAGCTTAAACCAAGCTCTAGCAAAAGCATCAGCAAATTCTTTTGGATTTTTATGAAAATGTCTTGAGATAGGTCCATATTTTGGATCCATTTTTAATGATAAATCTGTTGTTTGCATCATTGGCAAATTATTTTTAGACTTAATATGAGCATCTGGTGTCATTGAAATATCATGTCCATTTTTTTTAGGTTTCCACTGATAAGCACCTGCAGGACTTTTTGTAAGTTCCCAGTCATAACCAAATAGATTATCAAAGTATCCCATATCCCACTTTATAGGATTGCTTGTCCAAGCTCCTTCTATACCGCTGCTTATTGTATCTGCACCAAAGCCACTTTTATAATTGCTATTCCAACCAGTTGATTGTTCTTGAATTTTTGATCCTTCTGGTTCTGGACCTTTGTTAGATTCTGGAGCTGCTCCGTGAGATTTACCAAATGTATGTCCGCCTGCAACCAGGGCTACTGTCTCATAATCATTCATAGCCATCCTACCAAATGTTTCTCTAATATCATGAGCAGCTAGATAAGGATCTGGATTTGCATCTGGACCTTGTGGATTAACATATATTAAGCCCATATGTGAAGCTCCAAGAGGATTCTCTAGGTCTCTTTTTCCACTGTAACGATTAACACCTAACCATTCCTTTTCAGATCCCCAGTAAATATCATCTTCTGGCTCCCAAATATCTTCTCTTCCTGCTCCAAAGCCAAAAGTTTTAAAACCCATTGACTCTAAAGCTACATTTCCAATAAGTATAAAAAGATCTGCCCAAGAAATGCTATTTCCATATTTTTTTTTAATAGGCCAGAGTAATAATCTGGCTTTATCTAAATTAACATTGTCAGGCCAACTGTTTAACGGTGCAAATCTTTGATTTCCTGTACCAGCTCCACCTCTTCCATCACCTGTTCTATATGTCCCAGCTGCATGCCATGCCAATCTAATAAATAAAGGACCATAATGACCATAATCTGCTGGCCACCAGGATTGTGAGTTTGTCATTAATTTATGAAGATCATTTTTAAGAGATTTATAATTTAATTTTTTAAATTCTTTTTTGTAACTAAAATTTTTATCCATAGGATTAACTAAAGAAGAATGTAAACCTAAAATTTTAAGATTTATCGAATTAGGCCACCAATCTCTATTTGATGTTCCTCTGCCAGTTGGAAATTTAGGGGGTGTTCCAGCACCTGTAAATGGACACTTTGATTGCTCTTTGTTTAATTCTTTGCTCATATCTACTTTATAAGTATTCTAAAGTAGTAAGTCAATAGTTTAGAATAATTTTAATTTGTTAAAATAAAATAATAAGTATTGCTATTTGTTCTCAACTTTAACAAGAACTTCCACTGATTTAATTTTCTTTCCAGGAATATCTTTATTGATTTTTATTCTGTCTATTTCAGAATTATTTATATCAAAAAGTTCTTTATTACCTTCGTCGTAAAAATGGTGGTGATGGGTCGTATTAGTATCAAAATATGTTTGACTTGAATTAACCGCTATTTCTTTTAGGTATCCTTTTTTTTCAAATGAATGAATGGTATTATAAATTGTTGCTAAGGAAATTTTGACATTAGCCTTATTTTCAATCATTTGTGCTAAATCACTAATTGTAAAATGAAAAGTCTTATCAGTATCAAATAAAACTTCACAAATCTTAATTCTTTGTCTCGTTGGTCTTAAACCAGATTTTCTAAGTTTTTCTATATATTCTGGGCTAGAAAGCATTGCATTTTATTATTATTCTAAACAATTTCTATATTATAATGTTATTAAATCAAGTAATAAGAATAAAAATTTATGAAAAAAGGGGCATTTAATTACGACGAATTAATAAGTTGTGCAAATGGCGAACTTTTTGGCCCAGGTAATGCAAAATTACCATCTCCACCAATGCTAATGTTCGACAGAATTATAGAAATAGATGAAAATAAAGGTTTTTTTAATAAAGGAATAATTAAAGCAGAGCTTGATGTGAAAGATAATCTTTGGTTCTTTGATTGCCATTTTAAAGAAGATCCAGTAATGCCTGGATGTCTTGGTTTAGATGCTATGTGGCAACTAGTTGGATTTTACTTAGGTTGGTTGGGAAATCCAGGAAGAGGTCGAGCTCTAGGGGTAAATAGTGTAAAATTTACTGGAGAAGTTCTTAAAAATGTCAAAATGGCAACATATGTAATAGATATGAAAAGAATTTTAATTAAAGAAGGAACTACAGTAGGGTTAGCAAATGGAATTTTACTGGCTGATGGAAAAAAAATATATTCAGCAGAAAGTTTAAAAGTAGGTTTATTTAAATAATGAGAAGAGTGGTTGTTACAGGTATTGGTATTGTTTCTTGTTTGGGAAATAACCAAAATGAAGTTTATGATTCCCTTTTAAATTCAAAATCAGGAATATCTTTTGCTGAAGAATATAAAGAACATAATTTAAAAAGTCATATACATGGCAAACCAAATATAAAACTTGAAGACCATGTTGATAGAAAAACAATTAGATTTATGGGATCTGGATCTGCGTATAACTATATAGCTATGAAAGAAGCAGTCGCAGATTCAGGACTAGAAGAAAAAGAAATTAGTAATTTTAAAACAGGGATAGTAATGGGTTCAGGTGGACCTTCAATAGAGAATGTTATTGTTGCAGCTGATAAAACTAGAGCAAAAACTCCAAAACTTATGGGGCCATTTATTGTACCTAGAACTATGGCCAGTACAGCTTCTGCTACTCTTGCAGTTCCATTTAAAATTAAAGGTATAAATTACACAATGAGTTCTGCTTGTGCAACTAGTGGGCATTGTATAGGAAACTCTATGGAATTAATACAATCAGGAAAACAAGATATTATGTTTTCAGGTGGCAGTGAAGAATTACACTGGGCTATGACAGCTATGTTTGATGCTATGACAGCATTATCTTCTAAGTATAATGATACTCCAGAAAAAGCATCAAGAGCTTATGATAAAACTAGAGATGGATTTGTAATTTCTGGTGGTGGTGGAGTTTTAGTACTTGAAGAGTATGAACATGCTAAAGCAAGAGGTGCTAAAATATATGCAGAAATAACTGGTTATGGAGCAACCTCTGATGGATACGATATGGTGGCACCTTCAGGTGAAGGGGCGATTAGATGTATGAATATGGCTTTAGCTACAATGAGAAATAAAAGAATTGATTATTTAAATACTCATGGAACATCAACTCCAGTAGGTGATATTACTGAATTAAAAGCAATTGGAGAAACTTTTGGAAAAAATGTGCCCAAAATTAGTTCTACTAAATCACTTTCGGGACACCCACTAGGGGCAGCATCTGTTCATGAAGCTATTTACAGTTTAATTATGATGAAAAATAATTTTATAACTGCTTCTGCTAATATTGGTGACATGGATGATGAAGCAAAAAAATTTCCAATTGTAACCAAAACTGAAACAGATATTAATCTAAATTCTATAATGTCTAATAGTTTTGGATTTGGCGGAACAAATGCAACTTTAGTTTTTGAGAAAGTATAATTGATGACTCTAATGAAAGGTAAAAAAGGATTAATCATGGGTGTTGCCAATGAAAGATCTATCGCATGGGGAATTGCACAAAAACTTTCAGAAGCTGGAGCTGAATTAGCATTTACATATCTTGGAGACGCATTAAAGAAAAGGGTAGTACCACTAGCAGAAAAATTGAATTCTGATGTTACCTTTAGTTGTGATGTAGAAAAAAAAGAAGATGTTATAAAATTATTTGAAGATGTTAAATCTCAGTGGGGTAAAATTGATTTTGTTGTACATGCAATTGCATTTTCAGACAAATCAGAACTATCGGGAGAATATTTAAATACATCTAGAGAAAATTTTTTAAGAAGTATGTTGATTTCATGTTTTTCTTTTACTGAAGTTGCAAAAGAAGCTTCTGAAATAATGAAAGAAGGTGCTAGCTTAATCACTCTAAGTTATGAAGCAAATAAAGCTATCCCAAATTATAATGTAATGGGTGTATGTAAAGCAGCATTAGAGTCAAGTGTGAAATATTTGGCTAGAGACCTTGGCTCTAAGGGAATAAGAGTAAATGCCATCAGTGCTGGTCCTATTAAAACTCTAGCTGCATCAGCCATTGGAGATGCTAAATTCTTATATAAATGGAACGCAGATCACTCATTTTTAAAAAGAAATGTAGATAATTTAGATGTTGGAAACTCTGCATTATACCTTTTAAGCGATATGGCAGGTGGTGTTACTGGCGAAATCCACTATGTCGATGCTGGATATAATAAAGTAGGAATGCCAGATCCTAAAAATATTACATAAAAATAACCAATAAAAACCTTTAAACTGGTAATTTATGTAAAGGATGATCGTAGAATGATTGTAGATATAATACTCTTAATTATAATTTATTTTATTCACAAATATATAGTTGCTTGGATAATTTACTATAACAATACAGATAAGAGATATGGAAATTCTATATGGAGATGGACATATGATTACCCAGTTCTAGGCAAAAGAGATATTTCTGACCTTGATGATAAAGTTTTTGTTAGAAAAAGAAGAATTAGAAATAGAACAGTTTCATTAATGTACTGTAATTTTTTTATAGGTTTTGTCATATCAATGTCATTTTTAAGCAATTTATTAATATTTATTTTAAAATATTAATAGAAATATTGTGTCAATAGTTCCTATTTAAAAAAAAATTTAATTGCAGTAAACTTAAAATGTGAGAAGAAATTTTTTAAAATCTTTAGGAATATCTTTATTGTCGGTTATTTTTTTTCCATATAAATTTTTATATTCAGCCACTAAAAAAATCATAAACAAAAATCTTACTGATGAGCAAAAAAATATACTTTTTAATGAAGGAACTGAACGTCCCTTCACTAGTTCTTTATTAAAAGAAAAAAGAGAAGGTTTTTATCACTGTGCAAATTGTGATGTAAAATTATTTAGTTCCAATTCTAAATTTGATAGTGGCACTGGTTGGCCTTCATTTACTGAGGCGCTCCCCGGAGCATTTAAAACTAAAATAGATTATACACTTGGTATGAAAAGAATAGAATATCATTGTGCAAATTGTGGGGTTCATCATGGGCATGTATTTGAAGATGGTCCAAGTGAAACTGGTAAAAGATATTGTAATAATGGCCTTTGTTTAATATTTAAACCTAGTAATTAAATGAAGAAATTTTTAATAATCCTTTTTTTTGGATTATTATATGTAAATAATAATTCTTTTGGTTCTGATGACATTTTAAATTCACTTCAAGAAGGAGGAAAATTAATTTTTATAAGACATGCTATTGCTCCTGGAAATGGTGATCCAGAAAACTTTGATTTAAAAGATTGTTCTACACAAAGAAATTTAGATAAAAAAGGTATAAGACAATCAGAAAAAATTGGAATTTTTTTTAAAATTAATAAAATAAAAATTGATAGAGTTGTATCTAGCGAATGGTGTAGATGCAAAGACACAGCACAAATTGCTTTTGGAAAATTTGAAACATTTAATGCATTAAATTCTTTTTATGATGAAAGATTTGCTGCAAACGAGTTCAAACAAATTGAAGATCTTAAATATTATATCAAAAACTGGAATAGCAATAAAAATTTGGTTTTAGTAACTCATTTTGTTGTTATTTCTTCTATGTTAAATATAAGTTCTTCTTCTGGAGAAATTATAATTTCTGATAAAAATCTTAGAATAATTGGCGCTGTTAACACTTTGTAAATAAATATTCTTTTAACAAAATTTGTGAAATTTAAATTTGTGCAGAAGTTATTTTTTTCTTAGGATCATAAAAAGGCTTGTTAACTACAGTGCCTTTAATTTTTAAATTTGGACTTTCAATATCTAGTACTGTTCCAATCTCAATTAAATCAATTGAAATCATAGCAAGTGCTATATTCTTTTTCAATCTTGGTGAATAAACTGCAGAAGTTACTTTGCCAACTAACTTATTATCTTTTGATATTTTCCAGAAAGTAGTGTTTGGTCCTTTTAATGGTTCACAATCAAGTATTAAACCAACCTGTTTTCTTTTAATACCTGTTTTTTTTATTTTTTTTAAAGCTTCTTTTCCAACAAAATTTATTTCTTTATCAAGGGTTACCAAACGATCTAGGCCTAACTCAAATGGATTAGTATTTATATCTGCATCTGCATGGTAAGATAACATTGCACCTTCAATTCTCCTTATTGATGAAGTATGGCCTGCTTCTAAACCAAATTCTTTACCGACAGACATAATTTTTTCCCAAAGTACATTTCCTTTCGAACTATCCCTTAAAAAAATTTCATAACCTAATTCACTTGACCAACCAGTTCTAGAAATAACTATTGGTATTCCATATAATTCTAATTCACGCAACCAATAATATTTCAAATCTAATATACTATCCCCAATTAATGCTTGCATAATTTTAGCAGATTTTGGTCCTTGTAATTGAAGTGGTGAAACGTCTGGTTCAATAATTTTTACATCTAAATTAGAATTAATTGCAACACCTTGAGCCCACAATAAAATATCACTATCTGCTAGAGATAACCAAAAATGGTTTTCACCCATTCTTAAAAGCACTGGATCATTTAAAATACCTCCATCTTTATTTGTGATAAGAACATATTTACATTGACCTATTGCTAAATTTGATAGATCTCTTGGTGTAAGTAATTGGATAAATTTATATGCATCTGGTCCTGTTATTTCTACTTGTCGTTCTACAGATACATCACAAAGAATAGCTTTATTAATTAAATTCCAAAAATTATCTTCAGGGCTCCCAAAATCCCTTGGTATATACATATGATTATAAACAGAAAAACCTGTGGCTCCCCATTTAACAGTGGAATCAAAAAAAGGTGATTTTCGTATTTGAGTACCAAATCCAAAATCTTTTTTTTCTTGCATTTTGTAATTCAACAAAGGTTCTTTATTCTAGATTTCTTTATATTTACTTTTAGATAACTGCTTTTTTAATAGAAAGTTTTACTTTCCCTCTATCAAAACCTATTACTTTAACTTTAACTTCATCACCTTCTTTGACTACATCGGTTACTTTAGCAACTCTTTTATCGGCAAGTTCAGAAATATGAACAAGTCCATCTTGTTTACCTAAAAAATTAACAAATGCACCAAATTCCATAATTTTC
Source organism: uncultured Pelagibacteraceae bacterium (assembly GCA_902580135.1). Taxonomy (GTDB): domain Bacteria; phylum Pseudomonadota; class Alphaproteobacteria; order Pelagibacterales; family Pelagibacteraceae; genus Pelagibacter. The sequence continues at coordinate 14,502 of CACHJL010000017.1, forward strand.
ATAACTTTTCCATTATATATTTTATTTAATTCAGCTTTAGCAGTTATGTCTTTAATAAATTGCAAAGCAATATTTCGGGACTTTTCATCTGGTGCAGCAACAGTAACTATACCTTCATCATTAACATCTACTTTAGCTCCTGATTTTTCTACAATCTCTCTAATTGTTGCACCACCTTTACCAATAACTGCTGCTATATCTTTTTTATCAACTGTAATTTGTTCCATTTTTGGAGTGTGTTTTCCAACTTCCGATCTAGATTTATCTAGTGCTTTATTCATTTCTCCTAGGATATGAATTCTTCCATCTTTAGCTTGGTTTAAAGCCTGTTCCATAATTTCAAATGTAATGCCTGTAATTTTAATATCCATTTGAAGAGATGTAATTCCATCTTTAGTTCCAGCAACTTTAAAGTCCATATCACCTAAATGATCTTCGTCTCCCAGGATGTCAGATAACACACTAAAATCATCGCCTTCTTTAATCAAACCCATTGCAATACCTGCAACTGGTTCTTTAATCGGAACACCAGCATCCATTAACGCAAGAGATGTTCCACAAACAGTGGCCATAGAAGAAGAACCATTAGACTCTGTAATCTCTGATACTATTCTAAAAGTGTATGGAAACGCCTCTTTTGAAGGAAGTGAAGAGTTAATCGCTCTCCATGCTAGTTTACCATGCCCAATTTCTCGTCTTCCAGTTCCAATTCTTCCAGTTTCACCGACTGAAAAAGGAGGAAAATTATAGTGAAGCATAAATCGTTCTCTTTGTTGTCCATCTAAACTTTCTAATCTTTGCTCATCATCAGATGTACCTAGAGTAGTAACGACAATTGCTTGTGTTTCTCCTCTAGTAAACAAAGCAGAACCATGAGTTCTTGGTAAAACACCGACTTCGCATGAGATAGGTCTTACATCTGATAAACCTCTGCCATCAATTCTATTTTTATTTTTAAGAATGTCTGTTCTGACTATAGATTTTTCAAGATTTTTAAGTTCTGTATTTACATCTAGATCAGAGTAATTTTCATTTTCCTCATAAAGTTTTTTAGCCTTATCAGTTATCTCTGAAATTTGATTTGATCTATCTTGTTTATCTCTTGTAGCAAAAGCTTTTTTTAAGTCTTCTGTAAAAGTTTCCTCAAGTTTTTGCTTAACTTCAGATAAATCTTTTTTTTCAACAGTCCACTCGGACTTTCTACATTCTTTTGCAAGTTCCTCGATCATTTCTATTACTGGAATAAAGCCTTCATGTCCAAATTTAACTGCATTTAACATTTCCTCTTCTGTTAATCCATTTGCTTCCGACTCAACCATAAGAACTGCATCTTTAGTGCCTGCTACAACTAAATCTAAACTTGAATTTTCTAATTCTGTTTTTGATGGATTAAGAATATACTTACCATCAACAAAACCTACTCTGGATGCACCTACAGGACCCATAAATGGCATTCCTGAAATAGCTAATGCTGCTGATGAAGCGGTAATTGCTAAAATATCTGGTTGGTTTTCTTTATCATATGAAATTACGGTTGGTAATAACTGAACTTCATTTTTAAATTCATCAGGAAACAAAGGTCTGATTGGTCTATCAATTAATCTTGAGATTAATGTTTCGCTCTCAGTTGGTCTTGCTTCTCTTTTAAAGTAACCGCCTGGTATTTTTCCACCTGCATAATATTTTTCTTGATAGTTCACTGATAATGGAAAATAATCCATATCTGGATTTACTTTCTTCGCTCCCACCACTGTTGCTAAAATAACTGTTTCACCACATGAAGCGATGATTGCTCCGTCTGCCTGTCTTGCTACTTTACCTGTTTCTAAACTTATTTTCTTTCCCGCTACTTCTATTTCTTTCTTATATACTTTAAACATTTCATTTCCATTTCGTTTCGTTCGTTTCGTTCCATTCTATCTAACTTGATCTCTATTTTCTTAAATTCAATTTCGACAGTACATTTTTGTATGAATCTATTTTATTTTTCTTTAAATAGTCCAATAACTTTTTTCTTCTATTAACAGCTCTTAATAAACCTACTGATGAATGTTTATCTTTCTTAAACTGTTGAATATGTTTTGACAGGTTCTCAATTTTATCTGTTAATTGAGCGACCTGAAATTCTGAAGAACCAGTATCTTTTTCATGTATAGCAAGTTCTTTTGCTCTTTTTGTCATTTATTATCCTTATTTATTAGTTTGTTTTATTAAATTTTCAATTTTTTCAGCATAATCAAAAGAATCATCTTTGACAAAATAAAGTTTTGGTAAAAACTTCATTACTATTTTTTTTGATAAAACTTTTCTGATCACAAATGAAAATTCTTTTAATTTCTTAATAATTTCTTCTACATTTTTGCCACCTAGAGGCATAACAAATATTTTTGCTGTTTTTAAATCTGGTGACATTCTAACTTCAGTAACTGTAATTTCTTTTGTTGAAAGATTTGGTAATTTCGCTTCATCCCTTATAAAAAGCATACCTAGTGCTTGCTTGATCATTTCTCCAACTCTTAATTGTCTTTGAGTTATTGGTTTTCCTAAGCTTTTCATTTAAATTGTTCTTTCTGTAACAGTTGAATTATAAACTTCAATAATATCCTTTTTTTGAAAGTCTCCATAGTCTTTTAAAGTTATTCCACATTCAAGTCCTGCAGAAACTTGTTTTGTTTGGTTTTTTTCTCTAAAGATTGATCCAATTTTGCCATTAAATATTATTGATCCATCTCTAATTACTCTAGCATAAGAATCTTGAGTAATTTCTCCATCAACAACTTTTGAACCTGCAACTTTTCCTACTTTAGATACTTTAAATATTTCAAGAATTTCTGCTGTACCAATAATTTTTTCATCAACATCTGGCGTTAATAGTCCAGACATTTTATTTTTTATAAAATCTAAAACTTCATAAATTATATTAAATGATGATATTTTAATTTTTTCTTGTTCGGCTCTCTTTTTTGCTTCTTTACTTGGTTTTACATTAAATGCAATTAATATTGAATTTGAAGCTTTAGCAAGAGTTACATCTGTTTCAGTTATCATACCAATATCAGAAAGAAGTATTTTAGGTTTAACCTCATCATGTTTAATTTGATTAACAGCACTTTTTATTGCTTCTGAAGATCCATGTACATCTGATTTGATAATTATATTTAGCTCTTCTGATGTTGTATCTTTAAATGCTGAATCTTGTGTAACAAATGTTAATGGATTTTTGCCGTCTTTTGTTTCTTGAATTCTAGCATCACACAAATTCTTTGCTTCTTTTTCATTTGATAAAACTATAAAATCATCTCCTGCCTTTGAAGCTCCATTTATACCAATAATCTCAACAGGTGTAGCTGGCTCAGCAAGATCAATATTTTTTCCCTGATCATTTATTATTGCTCTTACTTTTCCCCATTTTAATCCGCTAACAAAAAAATCACCTTTTTTTAAAGTTCCTGCAGTTATTATTACATTTGCAACTGGTCCTCTTCCAATATCAATTTTTGACTCTAAAACTATACCTTTCGCTTCAGTTTCAAAATCTGTTTTTAAATCCAATAATTCTGCTTGAAGTAAAACTGATTCAACTAGTTTTTCAATATTTTTTTTAGTTTTAGTTGAAATTTCAACCATCAAAGTATCACCTGAAAGATCTTCTGCGATTAGTTCATATTCTAATAATTGATTTTTAATCTTTTGAGGGTCTGCCTCGGGTAAATCACATTTATTTATGGCAACAACTATTGGAACATTTGCTGCTTTAGCATGTTTTATTGACTCAATAGTTTGGGGTTTGACACCATCATCAGCTGCTACAACCAAAATTACTAAGTCAGTTAATTTCGATCCTCTTGCTCTCATCTCTGTAAATGCAGCATGACCTGGAGTGTCAATAAAAGTAATTTTACTTGAATTATGATTAATTTGATATGCTCCAATATGTTGTGTAATTCCTCCAAACTCTCCTGATACTACATTTGCTTCTCTTAAAACATCTAAAACAGAAGTTTTTCCATGATCAACATGGCCCATTACAGTTACTATTGGCGCTCTACTTTTTAAATTTTGAGTTTTTACCTCTTTAATTTTTTCGATTATTTCTTCTGCTTTTTCTTCTTTAATTGGATTGTGACCAAATTCTTTAACTAAATATTCAGCAGTATCAGAGTCTATTGTATGGTTAATAGTAACTGTTACACCCATTCCCAATAAATGTTTAATAATATTGCTTGATTGTTCAGCCATGCGATTTGCTAATTCTCTAATTGTAATCAACTCTGGAATATTAATATTTCTTTTAACTGGCTTTAAAATTTCTTTAGCTTCATCTTTATTTAAGATTCTATTTTCTTTTTGTTTTGCTCTTTTTAATGATGCTAGACTTCTAGATTTAGTTCCTATTTCTTCCTCACTTAGAGCTCTAGAAATTGTTAATTTTAATTCTCTTCTTTTCCCTCCCAACTTATTTGACTTATTATCTTTTGTAGAAATTTCTCCTTTAATTCTTTTTGTAGCTCTTTGTTCAGCTAATTTTCTTTTTTCAAAATCAGAACTGATATTTGGTAAAGGTTTAGAATAATTTTGCTTTCTTGGTGAAAAAGATGATTTATTTTTTAATTTATCATTAGACGAAGTAAGTCTTGGAGTCTGTGATTTTCCTAAAAATCTAGTATTTTTTTTTTCAATTACAACAGTATTTTTGGATTTATTTTTTGCCTGTTCTATACTATTAATAGTTTTATTGGTACTTCCAGAAATTGATAGTTTTAATTTTTTCTTTTCCATTTTTCATCTCTCAATTTTGGTATACTTTATCTCTAGCAGACATAATTAAATCATCTGCTTCTGCTTTAGATAAAGCAAAATCTTCCAAATAACCTTTGATTCTTACTCTTTCTCCTTTAATAACGTCATAACTTCCTGTTAATTCATCTGATGCTAAATCAGCAAAATCATTTAGTGTTAGTATGCTTTGTTCTCCAAGTGTAACAAGCATGCCTGGTGTTAGGCCTTTATGATTTATCAAATCATTTTCTAAACCCAAATCTTTAATTTTATTTGAAATTTCTTCTTGATCTTTTTGATAAAATTCTTTTGCTCTTTCAATTAACTCTTTGGCTGTATCAGTTTCAATTCCCTCAATTTTTGTCAATAATTCAGGTGTACTATCTTTTATATCGTCGATTGTAGAAAATCCCTCAGCAACTAATAATTGTCCAAGTGTTTCATCTAATTCCAAATTTTTAACAAAATTATCTGTTTTTTCCTTAAATTCTAATTGTCTTCTTTCTGAATCTTCTTGATCAGTCATTATGTTAATTTCATAATTTAATAATTTTGTAGCCAATCTTACATTTTGTCCTCTTCTTCCGATTGCCTTACTTAAATTTTCTTCTGATAAAATTACATCTAATTTTCTCTCTTCACTATTGACATTTACTCTTTGAACTTCTGCTGGGGATAAGGCATTTGATACTACAACTGCAGGATCTTCAGACCAGTTAACTATATCAATTTTTTCTCCTTGGAGTTCATTAACAACTGCTTGAACTCTACTTCCTCTCATCCCAACGCAAGCTCCAACTGGGTCTAAAGATGTATCAATTGCTTTAACACAAATTTTTGCTCTACTTCCAGGATCTCTTGATGAGGACTTAATTTCAATTAAGCCATCATAAATTTCTGGTACTTCTTGAACAAATAATTTTTCCATAAATTTGGGATGTGCTCTAGATAAAAATATTTGTTGACCCCTTGGCTCTCTTCTAACATCTAAGCAATAAGCTTTAATTCTATCACCAGCTTTTATATTTTCTCTAGGGATCATTTCATTTTTTTGTATAATTGACTCAGTTCTACCTAGATCAACAATTACATTCCCAAATTCTAACCTTTTAACAATCCCACTTAAAATTGTATCTTTTTTATCTTTAAAATCATTATATTGTCTTTCTCTTTCAGCTTCTCTAACATTAAAGCTTATTACTTGTTTAGCAGTTTGTGCTGCTATTCTTCCAAAATCAAACGCTGGTAAAGGCTGTAATATTTCGTCACCTATTTTTTTGTCTATATTGTTTTCACCAAGCTTTAATGCATCTTCTAGACTAATTTCTAAATTTATATTTTCGGGACTTTCTACTATCAATAATTTTCTAAAAATACCAATATCGCCATTTTCTCTATTAATTTGAACTTTAATTTCATTTTCAGATCCAAACTTTGATTTAGCAGCTTTGGCAATTCCATTTTCCATAGAATCAATAATTAATTCTTTATCTATAGACTTCTCTAGAGCTACTGCTTCAGCAATTCTAATTAATTCTAATTTATCTGCTCTTCTATTTAGCATTCTTTATTTCTCCAAAAAAAAATGGGCCGAAGCCCATTTTGAAATTTCAACAATGTATTTGAAATATAGGTATTTTTTTTAAATATTCAACTTTATTTACTTATTAAAAATGTCTGATTTATCAGTTTTTTCCCATGAAAATGAGCCATCACTCTCTGGAATTCTTCCAAAATGACCATAGGCAGCAGTTTTTTCATATATCGGTTTATTTAAACCAAGCATTTCTCTAATTCCTCTCGGGCTAAGATCAAAATTTTCATTAATAAGTTTTTCAACGTGCATGTTTTTTTCTTCATCATTATCAAACAAATCCACATAAATTGACAAAGGTTTGGATACTCCAATCGCGTAAGCTAATTGAATTAAACATTTTTCAGCAATTTTAGATGCTACAACATTTTTAGCTAGATATCTTGATGCATATGCTGCTGATCTATCTACTTTTGTTGGGTCCTTTCCAGAAAATGCTCCTCCTCCGTGTGGTGCAGCTCCTCCATATGTATCAACAATTATTTTTCTACCAGTTAAACCACTATCTCCATCAGGACCGCCAATTACAAAGTTTCCGGTAGGGTTGATATAAATCTCTTTTTCATCAAGACTTCCTAATAAATTTTTAGGTATAGATCTCTCTATATATGGCATGCAAAGATCTTTAACTTGTGCTAAGTTAACATCTTTGGAATGCTGTGTAGAGATGACTACTGATGTTACAGCTGCAGGCATACCATCTTTATATTCAATAGTAATTTGACTTTTTGAGTCTGGCTCTATTCCATTTAACTTTCCGGATTTTCTATCCTCAGCCATCAATCTTAAAATTTTATGTGAATAGTGAATTGGGGCTGGCATCAAAACATCTGTTTCGTTACAGGCATAACCAAACATAATTCCCTGGTCTCCTGCACCTTCATCTTTATTTCCTGCAGAGTCTACTCCCATTGCAATATCAGCTGATTGCGAGTGTAAATGTGCTTCAATTTTAGTTTGTTCCCTCCAAGAAAAACCATCTTGGTCATATCCAATATCTTTGATACAGCCTCTAACCTTTGAAATTAATTCATCTTTCTTAAGTTCTGGTCCTCTGACTTCTCCTGCTAATACTACTTTATTTGTAGTTGTTAAAGTTTCGCAAGCAACCCTTGCTTGAGGTTCTGAAGCTAAAAAACTGTCCACAACCATATCTGAGATTCTGTCACAAACTTTATCTGGATGACCTTCGGATACTGACTCACTTGTAAATAAAAAATTTTTCTTCATTTGATCTCCCTTTTCTTAAAAAAAAAATCAAAATAATATAAAAAGCTAAAAAATAAAAGAAGATCTTGTTGCCAATAGAATTAAAAATAGTTTTATTTGTTTTTTTAAAATTTTTTATCTCTAAAAATCCCTCTTGAGTTGATTCTACCTTACTAATTATTTTTCCACTTGCGTCAATATGCGCTGATATACCATTATTTGCAGAACGTATTAAATTTTTTCCTTCCTCTATTGATCTAAATATAGAGTGAGAAAAATGCTGATACGGGCCTACAGAATCTCCAAACCATCCATCTTCTGAAATATTTATTATAAAATCAAAATCTTTGTCACTTTTATTTATATTTCCTGAATATATTATTTCATAACAAATCAAAGGAATAAAATTAAAATTATTTAAATTGATTACTTTTCTTTCGTTAGATGAGGAAAAAGATTGATATCCTTGAGTAATTTTTTTTAAACCAAAGTTACTCAAAAAATCTTGATATGGTAAATACTCTCCAAAGGGAACTAATTTATTTTTTTTATATTTTTCCAAAAGATTTAAATTTTTATCCAGAACTACAAGTGAATTAAATATCTTAGAATTTTCGTAACTATTTATACCTAAAACTATTTTATGTTTTTCTGAAAAATTTTCTGAAAATATATAACTAAAATTTTTTAAATCTTGTAAATAAACATTAGAAAGTACACCTTCTGGGAAAACAAAAATTGTTTCTTCTAATTCGTTTGGCTTGCTTAATTTGATTAAATCTATAATTATTTCTTCAGGAGCTTCATTTTGAAAAAATCTATTAATAT
>CACHJL010000018.1 GCA_902580135.1 uncultured Pelagibacteraceae bacterium
TCAGGTCAAGTATGCAAAAATATGAAAGAAATAAGTGAAATTGTAAAAAAATATAAAATAATCGTTTTATCTGATGAAATTTATTCTGAATTAACTTTTGATAAAAATTATGAATCTATATCAAATTTTTGTCCGGAAAAGGTTATTATTAGTAATGGGCTTAGCAAATGGTGTGGTGCTGGAGGATGGAGGTTAGGTTATTTTGTAATTCCGAATGAATTAAATAAATTAAAAAATTCTATGAAAGTTTTAGCTAGCGAAACATTTTCAGCAGTCAGCGCACCAATTCAATTTGCTGCAATATCAGCTTTTAGAGATGATCACAAAGAATATATCTTGAAGTCAAAAAAAATTTTAAAAGGAGTTGGTGAATATGTTTATAATAACTTAAAGTCAAATAATGTTATTATGAATAAACCAATGGGTGGATTTTATTTAATGCCAGAATTTATAAATAAAATATTTAATACCTCTACAGAAATGTGCAAAGACCTTTTAAATAAAAAAGGTGTAGCAATTCTGCCTGGATCTGACTTTGGATTTCCAGTAGAAAAAATGACAAGTCGCTTAAGCTATACAGATTTTGATGGAAAAAATTTCATTTCAAACATAAATTTAGATACTAAAGTTGATGAGGATTTAATTAAAAAATTTGCACCAAAAATTGTAGAAGGAACAAAAAGAATTAAAGATTGGGTTGAAAAAGCCTAATATATATTAGAATTATTCTAAGAAACTTCTGGACAATTTAATTAAATTTTGTTTCAATTATTTATTATAATTAACTAATAGAGAGGGAAAATGAAAAAAATATTATCTACCCTATCAAGTACTCTAATTCTTTTTGCAGCATTATTTTCATTTAATACTGTAGCAAAGTCTGCAGAGTTTTTTACGATAGGAACAGGTGGACCTACTGGAGTTTATTTTCAAACTGGTAACGCAATTTGTAAAATGTTACACAAATCAGCAATAAGCGCTGAACATGGTAGAAAAAAAGGTACAGCTAAAGCATATAGATGTACTGCTCCATCAACAGGAGGTTCAAATTATAACATTGGTCAAATCAAAGAAGGCGAGTTTCAATTTGGTGTAGCCCAATCTGATTGGCAATTTCATGCTGTTAATGGTTCAAGCAAATGGGAAGGAAAACAGTTTAAAGGTTTGAGAGCTGTATTTTCTGTTCATAATGAGCCATTCCAAATTTGGGCTAGAAAAAAAGCAAAGATTAAAGATTTTGCAGGCCTTAAAGGAAAAGTTGTGAATATAGGTAACCCTGGTTCAGGACAAAGAGGAACTATGGAAGAACTTATGAAAGCAAAGGGAGTTGATAATAGTTTCTTTAAATCAACTACAGAGTTGACATCATCAGAACAAGTAAAAGCTTTATGTGATGGCAAAATAGATGCTTTTGGTTATTCAGTGGGATTCCCAAATGGAGCTATGGAACAAGCTGCGACATGTGCTGCAAAAGCTTCCCCAATCAATCTAACAGGATCCGAAGTTCAAGGTTTAATTGATGGTGCTGATTATTATGCTAAAGCTGTAATTCCTGCAGGTACTTATACGGGACAAAAAAAGGATGCAACTACTTTTGGAGTTAAAGCTACTGTTGTAACAAGTAATGCTGTAGAAGCAGATCTTGTTTATCAAGTAGTCAAAGCAGTATTTGAGAATTTTGATGATTTCAAAAAACAACATCCTGCATTTGCTCCTTTAAAAAAAGAAGATATGATTGCTGATGGATTATCAGCTCCTTTACATGAAGGTGCTAAAAAATACTATAAAGAAGCTGGATTAATGTAATCCATATACTTAATAAAACTTAAAAGGCCCAATATATTTATTGGGCCTTTTTTTTATAGTAAAGTATCTTCTTTAATATGAGTCAAAATATAGAAAAAAAAATTCAGGAAGATCTATCTCCTACAAAGAAGCTAAAAGGGTTACATTTAAAAATAGTTGCTGTTATTGCAATTATTTGGTCATTATTTCAACTTTGGTATGCTTCCCCATTTCCATTTTGGTTTAATATAGGAATGTTTAAAGGTTTGCCAGCTAGAGCAATTCATTTAGGATTTGCATTATTATTAGCGTTTTTAATTTTTCCATATTCAAGAACAAAAAAAATTTCAATTTTAGATATTATAATAAGTATACTAGGTGTTTTTTGCTGTTTTTATATTTATTTATTTTATGATCAATTGGTTGATCGAGGAGGTATTCTTTTAAAAATTACATTAGCTAAAGATATAATAATTCCAATTGAATTAATAATTGGAATATGTGGAATTTTAATATTACTTGAAGCTACAAGGAGAGTAATAGGAATTCCTCTAGTTATAATTGCAATATGCTTCTTATTATTTTCTTATTTTGGACAATATGCACCAGATATTATTTCTCACGGCGGATTGTCATTAAAAAGACTTGTTGGTTTTCAATGGTTTGATCAAGAAGCTATATTTGGAATACCCATTGGAGTTTCAGTAGATTTTATATTTTTATTTGTTTTGTTTGGTGCATTATTAGAAACAGCTGGAGGAGGAAAATATTTTTTGGATTTAGCATTTGCAATGGTTGGAAAAATGAGAGGTGGTCCAGCTAAAGCTGCAATTTTAGGTTCTGGTATGACAGGTTTAATATCAGGATCATCTATAGCAAATACTGTAACAACCGGAACTTTTACAATTCCAATAATGAAAAAAACAGGCTTTTCAAAAGAAAAAGCTGGAGCAATAGAAGTTTCATCATCCGTTAATGGACAAATTATGCCTCCTGTTATGGGTGCAGCAGCATTTGTAATTGCAAGCTTTATTGGAGTAACATATTTTGAAGTTGTTAAGCATGCATTTTTACCTGCAATAATTTCTTATATTGCTTTATTTTATATTTCACATCTAGAAGCTTTAAAATTAAATCTTAGAGGAATGAATGATGAAGAGGTTCCAAATTTAAAAAAAACATTTTTAGCCGGACTTCATTTTTTAATTCCAATTTTTGTATTAATTTATTTATTAGTTTATATGAGGTTTACTGCTTCATATTCAATTTTTTATGCAACCATATCTTTAATATTAGTAAATTTAATAAATAAAATAATAAAAGAAACAAATTTTAAAAACGCTTTAATAGTTTGGTACAATCAAACGATTGTTGGATTTGAAAAAGGAGCTATAAATATGGTTGGCGTTGGTATTGCCATCGCTACAGCTGGAGTTATTGTTGGCGCAGTAGGATCAACAGGTTTAAGCACAAATTTGATAATTGTTATAGAGTCTATTGCAAAAGATAATGTAATTATTCTTCTATTATTAACAATTATCTTATGTTTGTTACTTGGAATGGGACTTCCAACAACTGCAAATTATGTAGTTGTTGCGTCCTTGATGGCGACTGTATTAGTAGATGTAGGTAATGCTTCTGGATTTATTTTTCCACTTATAGCTGTACATTTATTTGTTTTTTATTTTGGGTTAATGGCCGATGTTACGCCTCCTGTGGGTCTGGCATCATATGCTGCAGCTGCAATATCTGGTGGAGATCCACTTAAAACAGGAGTACAAGCTTTTTGGTATAGTTTAAGAACTGGAATTCTTCCAATAGTATTTTTATTTAATCATGAATTGCTTTTAATTGGTATAGACAATATTTGGCATGCTATACTTGTAATTGTAACTTCACTAGTTGGTATTTTAGTATTTACATCAGCTACACAAAGATGGTTCATTAATAAACTAAGATGGTATGAAACAATAATTTTTCTTATAATTTCAATATCTTTTCTTTCACCAGAATTTGTTTTAAATAAATTCTATCCTAAATATAATTACTTAAACATTAATCAAATTCAAAATTTGACATTTGAGCCAAATAAAGAAACTAGAATAAAAGTTACAAGAGTAAGTGAATATGGAGAACGATACAAATTATTTGTAATTGAAAAAAATACATTTAAAAATGATTTTAGTTTAGAAGAGTATGGAATTGAATTGATCAAAGAAGGTGACAAAATCTTAGTTGATTCAATTAAATGGAATGGACAAGCTAAAAAATCAGGGATGGAGATGGGAGATTATATTACAGAGTTTAAAATCGAAAATTCAAACAGACCAGACAAAAAGATTGTTTATCCCGCTGCATTCTTTTTGCTGTTAATTTTTGGTTATCTAAATAAGAGAAGAACTTACTAACCACCAAACCCAGCATTAGGCAAAGGTTTTTTTAATATTTTCCATATACCTGAAGCACTAGCAATTAGTTTACCCTTGCACTCTAAATGACAAATTAAAAAAACCATGCTATTTGTTATTTTTTGAATTTTTGTAAATCCAATAATTTCATCACCTAGCACTGTTGAACCTATAAATTTTATATCTAGGGAAATTGTAACACAAGGTTTACCTTCCGTTGATCTATGAGCACCTGTACCTGCTCCTGCATCAATAATGGAAGCTATATAACCACCATGAGTAATACCTGCCATGTTTAGGTGATTTTTTTTTATTTTAGTTTTAAATTCATATTCATTTTTTGAGATCTTTCTGAATAATAATCCACTATTATGCTTCATATACCCAGACTTAGTACTTAATTGTATAAATTTTTTTGACATTAGATTGATATTGTAATTAAAACTAATAATATCAATACTAAACAAAAAAAATAAATTACAGATTTTTGTAAAGATATTTTCATTTTACCTCTTTTTTGGTGCGCCTGCTAGGAGTCGAACCCAGAACCTCCTGGTCCGTAGCCAAGCGCTCTATCCAATTGAGCTACAGGCGCAAAATCTTAAATTTTTTACATTATTTTTAATGTAAATTCTCAAATTAGCAATTATTGTGTATATACTAATCTTTTTATATGAGTTTAAAATTATTAATTCCAGATATTGGTGATTTCGATAATGTTGAGATAATAGAAATATTGGTAAAAAAAGGCCAAAAAATCAATAAAAATGATCCAGTAGTAACTTTAGAGAGCGATAAATCAAGTGTAGAAGTTCCATCAAATTACGAAGGTGAAGTCGAAAGTATAAGCGTCAAGATAGGTGATAAAGTTTCCAAAGGAGATTTAATATTAACTTTATCTTCAAGTATCGAGAAAATTGAAGAAAAAATACCTCCGATTACAGAAAAAATTATTCAAGAAGCTGAAACTTCAATAAGTAAAAAAAATGAAAAAATTAATAACCAAGCTGAAAAAGAAAAACCAAAAAAAGTAAAACAAGAAACTAAAATATTATTTAATAAAAAAGATATTGATCCTTTTGAAACAAAAGATTGGTTAGATTCAATTTCTGCTGTTCTTCAAAAAGATGGAACTGATCGGGCACAATTTTTAATAAAAGAATTAATTGAATATTCATATAGACAGGGATCGGATTTAGTTTTGTCTAGAAACACTCCTTATATAAATACTATATCTCCTGAAGAAGAAACAAAATCACCTGGTGATCAAAATATAGAAAGAAAGTTAAGATCTTTAATCAGATGGAATGCAGCAGCAATGGTTGTTAGAGCTAACAAAAAATTTCCAGAATTAGGAGGTCATATAGGAACTTTTGCTTCTGCAGCTACTTTATATGATGTAGGAATGAATCATTTTTGGAGAGCTAAAAATAATAAGTTTGGGGGAGATTTAATTTATTTTCAAGGACATAGCGCCCCTGGAATGTATGCAAGAGCTTTTTTAGAAGGAAGACTAAATGAAAAGCAATTAGATAGATTTAGACAAGAAGTAAACAAAGAAGGTCTTTCATCTTATCCTCATCCATGGCTAATGCCAAACTTTTGGCAATTCCCAACTGTTTCAATGGGTATAGGACCAATGTTGGCAATTTACCAAGCTAGATTTATGAAATATCTAATTAACAGAGGCTTGATGAAAGATGAAGGAAGAAAAGTCTGGTGTTTTTTAGGAGATGGAGAAATGGATGAACCAGAGTCACTTGGCGCAATAGGTTTGGCTGTTAGAGAAAATTTAGACAATCTTATATTTGTGATAAACTGTAATTTGCAAAGACTGGATGGACCGGTCAGGGGAAATGGAAAAATAATTCAAGAATTAGAAGGTATATTTAGGGGCGCAGGATGGAATGTTATAAAAGTAATTTGGGGTAGTTATTGGGACTCTTTGCTAGCAAACGATAAAACTGGCCATCTAATAAAAATAATGAATGAAACAGTTGATGGCGAATATCAAGCTTTTAAAGCTAGAAATGGCTTATATGTTAGGGAAAAATTTTTTGGAAAATACAAAGAAACTTTAGAATTAGTTTCGGCAATGTCTGATAAAGATATTTGGAGATTAAATCGTGGTGGACATGATCCTCATAAAGTTTACGCTGCTTATGATAAAGCTATTAAAAATACTGGCAGTCCAACAGTAATTATTGCCAAAACAATTAAAGGTTATGGCATGGGAAAATCTGGAGAGAGTGTAAATACTACCCATCAACAAAAGAAATTAGATGTAGATGATTTATTATATTTTAGGGATAGATTTGATGTTCCATTAAATGATGAACAAGTTAAAAATATAGAATATTTTAAACCTGATGAAAATTCTGAAGAAATAAAATATTTAAAAGCAAGAAGGATGGAACTTGGAGGCTTCATACCAGAAAGAACCTCTTATTCAAAACCAATTAAAACTCCAAGTAAAGATATTTTTGATTTTATGAAAGTTTCAACTGGCGACAAGCAAATGTCAACAACTATGGCCCTAGTTAGAATTTTGACTAATTTATTAAGAGATAAAAATGTTGCTCCAAAATTAGTTCCTATTATTCCTGATGAAGCAAGAACTTTTGGAATGGAAGGATTTTTCCAAAAAATTGGAATTTATGCGCATGAAGGTCAAAAATATGAACCAGAAGATTCTGCACAGCTTTCTTCATATAGAGAAGAAAAAAGTGGACAGGTTTTAGAAGAAGGTATTACAGAGTCTGGATCAATGTCATCTTGGATAGCTGCAGGAACATCTTATACAAACCATGATATTGAAATGATACCAATATATTTATTTTATTCTATGTTTGGATTTCAACGAATTGGAGATTTTGCATGGGCAGCTGGAGACAGTCAAGCAAGAGGTTTTTTAATTGGAGCTACGGCTGGAAGAACTACTTTAGCAGGAGAGGGATTACAACATCAAGACGGTCACAGTCATTTAATTTCTTCAACTATACCAAATTGTATTTCTTATGATCCAACTTTTCATTATGAGTTAGCTATAATTTTTAGAGAAGGACTTAGAAGAATGCATGAAAAAAATGAGAATGTTTTCTACTATATTACAACTATGAATGAAAATTATCCTCATCCAGAAATACCAAAAGATAAGAATTGTGAAGAAGGAATATTAAAAGGTATGTATAAAATTAAAGAATATTCTAAATATAAAAAAACAAAGATTCAGTTATTAGGTTCCGGAGCTATTTTAAGAGAAATGATAGCAGCAGCAGAAGTTTTGCAGAATGAATATTTAATTGATAGTGAAATATGGAGCGTAACTAGTTTTAGCGAATTAAGAAGAGATGGTTTAGAGACTGAAAGATATAACCTTTTAAACCCTTCTGGAGAAAAAAAAGTTACGTATATCGAAAGATGTTTAGGAAAAACTGAAGGTCCAATTTTAGCTGCATCAGATTATATGAGAATGAATACAGATCAAATTAGGCCATATATATCAAAGAATTTTTATTCACTAGGTACAGATGGATATGGAAGAAGCGATACAAGAAAAAATTTAAGAAAATTTTTTGAAGTGGATAAACAACATATAATTGCATATGGTTTAAGTGTTTTAGCGAAAGAACAATTAATTTCATCAAAATATGCAGAGGAAGCAATAAAAAAATATAATATAGATAAAAACAAACCAATGCCAACAAAATTATAAAATGAACGATTTAGAAAAAAAAAATAATCAAAATGTTCTATCTAGTCCAAAGGCTAGAAAGTTTGCTAGAGAATTGGGAGTTGATGTTAGGGATGTTGTTGGCAGTGAAAGATTGGGAAGAGTTATTGAAAAAGATATTAAAGAATTTATTTATTCAAAATTAAATAAAAATGAAAATATTAAAATATATAGCGAATATGAGCATTCAGAATTTGGGAAAGTTGAAATAAAAGAAATACCAAGAATAAAAAAAATAGCAGCGCCACATTTGTCTAATTCTTGGAAAAAAATTCCTCATGTTACTAATCATGATGAAGCAGACATTACTGAAATGGAAGAATTTAGAAATTCTTTAAAAGATATTTATACTGGAGAAAAAAAAAAAATTACTCCATTAGCTTTTATAATTAAAGCTGCTGCATCTTCCCTTAAAAAATTTCCAAATTTTAATTCTTCAATTGACGATATTGAAAATGGTAATATTACTTTAAAAAAATATTATCATATTGGTATAGCTGTAGATACCCCTCACGGTTTGATGGTACCTAAAATAAGAAATGTAGATAAAAAAAATATAAATCAAATTAGTGAAGAATTAAAAAAAATAAGTGAAGACTGTAGAAATCTGAAAATAAATAAAAAAGAGTTTTTTGGAGGATCGATCACTATAACTAGTTTGGGTGGTATAGGTGGTTCTTTTTTTACACCAATTATAAATTATCCAGAAGTAGCGATACTTGGTGTTGGAAGATCTTATAAAAAACAAGTATTTTTTAATGGACAATTTAAAACAAGAACTGTTTTACCTCTTTCTTTATCTTACGATCATAGAATTATAGATGGCGCAGAAGCTGCCAAATTTAATAATGATTTGAAAGATAATCTTGGAAGCAATTTTGCTTATAAGTTAGCAATTTAAAATATGTCAAAACCAGTATCATTGCTTTCAGCTTTATTGTGTACTTTCATATGGGGCACCACCTTTATAGCTCAAGATACTGGAATGGATACTATCGGACCACTTACTTTTAATGCTGTTAGATTCCTAGTTGGTTTTATATCAATCATACCCATTGCATTTATTTTCGAAAGTAAAAAAATTATTAATGAAATAAATAATAACAAAGAACTATTTCTAAAATTATCTTTTTGGATCGGTTTGTTTTTATTTTTAGGTACTTTTTTACAACAAGCAGCTTTACTTTATACTGATGTTGCAAATGCAGCATTTTTTACCGTTTTTTATGTTCCTATGGTCCCAATTATTTTATTTATGTTTTATTCAAAAAAGATTCATTGGAGCATATGGCCCTCAGTTTTATTATGTTTAGCAGGAGTTTACCTACTCTCTGATTTTACAGATGCAACTGTAAGATTTGGTGATGGATTAGTAATATTGTGTGCTCTTTTTTGGGCTCTACATATAATTTTTATTGGAAAGTTTACTCAAAATTTTAATATACCTATATTTTTTGGTGCTCTTCAAGGTTTAATTGTTTCAGCATTCTCTTTTTTATTTGCAATAATTTTTGAAGATATTTCATTTTATAATATATTAAACGAGTCTAGTTCAATAATTTATGCAGGAGTTTTATCTGGAGGAATTGCATTTACATTACAAATATATGCTCAAAAAAAAATTTCCCCAGCTCCTTCAGCTATTATTTTTTCTCTAGAAGGTGTATTCGCAGCAATTGCTGCCTGGATAATTTTGGATCAAGTATTAGGTTTAAATAATTTGATTGGTTGTTTTTTTATATTAGTTGGAGTAATAATTTCCCAAACTTTACCTGAAATCAAATTTTCTAAGAATAAATAATAACAAATAAAATTAATGCCAAAAATATTCTATAGCAAACAAAGAATTTTAAATCAAATTTTTTTACATAAATTAGAAAATATTTAATTGTTAAATATGATATTATAAAAGAAAAAATAATTGAAACTAAAAAATTTAAATTAAAATTTATATTTGTTTCTAAAATATCTTTAATCCCCAAAAAGCTTGCACCTGCTAAAGCGGGAATAGATAAATAAAAAGCAATTTTTGAAGAGTCTACTCTATCAAAGTTTATAAATCTTGAAGCAGTAATGACTATTCCAGATCTACTAACTCCTGGTATTATAGCCAACACTTGAAACAAACCAATAATTAAAATACTTTTAAAGTTAAGACTTGAATCTAATTTTTTTTTTATATGAGATCTATCTGAAAAAAATAAAAGTAAACCAAAAATAAGTGTTGTCCAAGCTATAGTTTTTAAATTTCTAAAATAATCAATTAATCCTGCTGTATAAAATATATATCCAATAATGATTAATGGCAATGATCCAAATGTTATTAATGTAAAAAGTTTTTTATTTTTTGTTAAATTTAATAAATCATTTCTAAAATAAAAAATTATTGCAAACAAAGAACCTAAGTGAAAACTTATATCTAATTGTAAAGAACCAACATCAAAATTATATATTTCTCTAATTATGATTAAATGACCAGACGAACTTATAGGGATAAACTCAGAAAAACCTTGGATAAATCCTAAAATTAAAATTTCAATGTATTGTGAATTCATTAAAATAGTATCTTGATAGTCTAAAGATGACTAAAATAAAGCAATAACTTATATGCATAACAAATATGCAAAAAATTATAAAATCCTATAAAAACAATGATTTTTGTAAATATAAGTCATATACTATGACCTAATTTCAGTTTATTTGCGATATTTATTGCTATATAGCAGGCACAATGGCAGAAAAAATGTTAAAATTTGTGGATACAATTAAAGAAAATCCATTAAAGAGAGATAAAATTGAGAGAAAAGTAGATTTTGATGAAATCTATGAAGAGTTTATTAATGAAAAAGCTAGCAAACAATCTAGCAGATGTTCTCAATGCGGAGTTCCATTTTGTCAGGTTCACTGCCCATTAAGTAACAACATCCCTGATTGGTTAAAATTAACTGCAGAAGGAAGATTAGAAGATGCTTATCAATTGTCCCAAAGTACGAATAACATGCCAGAAGTATGTGGAAGAATATGCCCACAAGATAGATTGTGTGAAGGAAACTGCGTAATTGAACAATCAGGTCATGGTACAGTAACAATTGGTTCTATTGAAAAATATATCACTGAAACGGCATGGGATAAAGGTTGGGTTAAACCAGTAACAGTTGCCGAAGAACTAAATCAAAGTATTGGCATTATAGGCGCAGGTCCTGCAGGATTAGCATGTGGAGAAGAACTTAGAAAAAAAGGATATCAAATTACAATATATGACCGCTATGATAGAGCAGGAGGTTTACTAATTTATGGTATACCAAACTTCAAACTTGAAAAGCATGTAGTTAATAGGAGAATAAAACTTTTAAAAGATGGAGGAATTAATTTTGTTTTGAATTTTGAAGTTGGTAAAGATTTGACTTTAAATGAACTAAGAAAAAAACATGATGCAATATTAATTGCTACAGGCGTTTATAAACCCAGAGAAGTTAATGTACCTGGAAGTCATTTAAAAAATATTTTTCCAGCTATGGAATTTTTAACAGCATCAAATCGAAAAGGTTTAGGTGATAAGGTTGAAATGTTTGATAATGGAACTCTTGATGCAAAAGAAAAAGATATAATAGTTATTGGTGGTGGAGATACTGCGATGGATTGTGTTAGGACGTCTATAAGACAAAATGCAAAATCAGTAAAATGTATTTACAGACGTGACAAAGAAAATATGCCAGGATCAGCAAGAGAAGTTGCCAACGCCGAAGAGGAAGGAATAGAGTTTATTTGGTTAAGTAATCCAAAAGAGTTTAGAGGTAATGGCAATGTTCAAAGTTTAGTTGTTAATAAGATTAAATTAGGGGATCCTGATGAAAGTGGAAGAAGAAAACCAATAGTGCAAAAAAATTCTGAATTTGAGATTAAAGCAGATATAGTTATTAAAGCTCTAGGCTTTGATCCTGAAGAAATTCCTTTATTATTTAATGAAAATAGATTGCAGACTACAAAATGGGGAACAATCAAGACAAATTTTGACACAATGGAAACAAATATACCTGGTGTTTTTGCAGCTGGTGATATTGTCAGAGGAGCCTCTTTAGTTGTTTGGGCAATTAAAGATGGAAGAGATGCAGCAGCATCAATAGATAATTATTTACAATCAAAAAAAAATAAAAAAGTAGCTTGATGAGGTTAAGAAAAAAAAATTTAAAAATTCTAAAAGATAATTTTATTTATAACGAATCAATGGAACATGAATCATGCGGTGTAGGATTAGTTGCATCAACAGAGGGTATAAAATCTAGAAAAGTTGTTGAACAAGGAATAGAAGCCCTAAAAGCAGTTTGGCACAGAGGAGCAATTGATGCAGATGGAAAAACTGGAGATGGAGCAGGTATTCACATAGAAATACCCTCAGAATTTTTTATTGAAAAAATTGAGAATTATGGCCGAAAATATGATGGCGGAGTAATTTGTGTTGGAATGATTTTTTTACCCAGAAATGATTATAATTCACAAGAAAAGTGCAAAATGTATATTGAAGCAGAAATTTTAAAAAATAATTTTAATATTTATAGGTGGAGGCAAGTACCAATTAATAATAATGTACTAGGTTCAAAAGCTGAAATAACTAGGCCTGAAATTACTCAAGTTTTATTCACACCAAAAGATAAATCATTAAACGGAAAAGATTTAGAGAGAAAACTTTATGAGACAAGAAGAAAAATAGAAAAAGAGTGTTTAAAAAATAATTTAAATCAATTTTATATTTGTTCTTTTAGTTCAAAGTCGATCATTTACAAAGGAATGTTTTTAGCAGAGTCTTTATCAGAATTTTATTTAGACTTACAAGATGTAAGATTAATATCAAGGTATGCAATATTTCATCAAAGATTTTCTACAAATACTGCCCCAAGCTGGGATCTTGCACAACCATTCAGAACTATTGCTCATAATGGTGAAATAAATACTCTAAAGGGTAATATCAATTGGATGAAAGTTCATGAAGAAGAAATGTTCACAACTTTTTTTGATGATATGAAAAATTTAAAACCAGTAATTCCAACTAATAACTCAGACTCAGCATCTTTGGATAATGTTTTTGAATTACTAAGTATGTCAGGTCACTCCGCACCTTTGGCGAAGATAATGTTAATACCTGATGCTTGGTCTAAGAAAAGTAAAATACTTCCTAGAGAACATTTACAACTATTTAATTTTTTAAATAGCACTATGGAACCATGGGATGGTCCTGCTGCTATCGCTGCAACTGATAATGATTGGGTTATAGCTGCAACAGATCGAAATGGTTTAAGACCATTAAGATATACAGTTACCAAAGACAAATTATTATTTGCTGGCTCTGAGACAGGAATGGTTGATTTAGATGAAAAAAGAATTGTTACCAA
The DNA here is from genome assembly GCA_902580135.1 of uncultured Pelagibacteraceae bacterium. GTDB lineage: Bacteria > Pseudomonadota > Alphaproteobacteria > Pelagibacterales > Pelagibacteraceae > Pelagibacter. The sequence continues at coordinate 13,314 of CACHJL010000018.1, forward strand.
AGGTAGATTGGGACCAGGAGAAATTATAGGTGTTAGAATAGAAAAAGGAAAAGTTTATAATAATAATGAAATAAAGAATTATCTCGCAAAAGAATATAAAAATTTTAATAATCAAATTATAGATTTAGATAAAAAATTTCCTGTTAAAGATGAGGTAAATAAATTTTCAGGAGAGCAGCTAAGGGTTATTCAGCATTGTTTTGGTTACAGCATTGAAGATTTAGAATTAATTCTTCATCCAATGGTAGAAGACTCTAAGGAAGCAACTGGATCAATGGGTGATGATACTCCGCTAGCTGTTTTATCTGATAAATATCGTCCGCTTTACCATTTTTTTAGACAAAATTTTAGTCAGGTTACAAACCCACCTATAGACTCTTTAAGAGAAAATAAAGTTATGAGTCTTAAAACTAGATTCGGAAATCTAGGAAACATATTAGACTTTAATAACTTAACAGAAGAAAATATATATGTCTTAGATAGTCCTATATTGTCAAATTCTCAATTTAATAAATTTGTAAATTATTTTGGTAAGAATTCTAAAATTTTAGACTGTACATTTGATAGTCAGGATAATCTTGAAAATGCATTAAATAGTTTAAAAATTAAGGTAGAAAAATCTGTCAGAGAGGGAATCAATCAAATAATTCTTTCTGATAAAAAAATATCAGAAGAAAAGCTGCCTATACCAATGCTTTTGTGCATTGGAGCTGTTAATACTCACCTAATTAATCTTGGATTGAGAGGATATGTATCGATTAATGTTCAGACTGGAGATGCTTTAGATACCCATTCTTTTGCAACTTTAATCGGAGTTGGAGCAACAACTGTTAATCCTTACTTAGCCTTGGATAGCATTCATCAAAGATATATAAAAAAGCTTTTTGCAAACTTAAGTTTTGATGAGTGTGTATCAAGATATATTAAATCAGTAAATTTAGGTTTATTAAAAATTATGTCTAAGATGGGTATTTCAGTGTTAAGTTCTTATAGAGGTGGATGTAACTTTGAAACCGTAGGATTAAGTAGATCATTGGTAAAAGATTATTTTCCAGGAATTTTATCAAAAATTTCTGGAATTGGCTTAAATGGAATTGAAATGAAAACTAGAGATATTCACAATGATGCATTCCAATCTACTTCCAAAATTCTTCCTATAGGCGGAATATATAAATATAGAAGAAATGGCGAAACTCATCAGTATCAAGGCAAACTAATTCATTTAATTCAAAGTGCCGTTACAGAAAATTCTTTTGATATATATAAAAAATATGTTCGTGGAATTTATAATCTTAAACCAATCAATTTAAGAGATTTAATAGATTTTAAATTAAAAAATTCGATAAGAATTGAAGAAGTAGAACCTGCTAATAGTATTATGAAAAGGTTTGGAAGTGGAAGTATGTCTCATGGTGCTTTATCAAAAGAAGCACATGAAACTTTAGCAATTGGAATGAACAGAATTAAAGGTGCTTCTTGCAGCGGAGAGGGAGGGGAAGATGAAAAAAGATTCAAAATAAAAGAAAATGGTGATAGTGAAAATTCAAGAGTTAAACAAATAGCATCAGCAAGATTTGGTGTAACAATAAATTATTTAAACAATTGTAATGAAATAGAAATTAAAATTGCTCAGGGAGCAAAACCAGGAGAAGGAGGTCAACTTCCTGGATTTAAAGTTACAAATGAAATAGCGAAACTGAGACATTCAACACCTGGCGTTACTTTAATTTCACCCCCCCCCCTCATCATGATATTTATTCTATTGAAGATCTTGCTCAGTTAATTTACGATCTAAAACAGATAAATCCAAAAGCAAGAATTAGTGTAAAATTAGTTGCATCTTCAGGAATTGGCACCATTGCAGCTGGAGTAGCTAAAGCAAAAGCAGACATAATATTAATTGCCGGTCATTCTGGAGGTACTGGAGCAACTCCACAAACTAGTGTTAAATATGTTGGAATTCCATGGGAGATGGGGCTAACAGAAGTTAATCAAGTTTTGACATTAAATAATTTACGCCACAAAGTCACTCTAAAAACTGATGGAGGAATTAAAACTGGAAGAGACATAGTGATAGCCGCAATGATGGGAGCAGAGGAATTTGGAGTTGCAACCACAGCCCTTGTTGCAATGGGTTGTATTATGGTTAGACAATGTCATTCAAATACTTGTCCGGTCGGGATATGCACTCAAGATGAAAAATTGAGAGAAAAATTTTCAGGCACTCCTGAAAAAATTGTCAATCTTTTTACATTTCTTGCTGAAGAAGTTAGAGAGATTTTAGCAGAATTAGGATTTAAAAATTTAAATGAGATAATTGGAAGAACAGATTTATTAAAACAAGTTAGCAAAGGGTCTTCCAATTTGGATGATCTAGATTTAAGTCCTTTATTTGTCCAAGCTGATCCTGGATTGAACAAAAGATATTGTGAAAATAAAATTATTAATACTGTTCCGGATACTTTAGATCAAGAAATATGGCCTAAAATTGAAGAGCTAATAAACAATAAACAAAATATTGAAAAAGAATTTAAGATTAAAAATACACATAGAGCAGTTGGAACGAGAATTTCTTACTATCTTTATAAAAAATTTGGAAACAATATGTTAAAAGAAAATTCAATTTCTTTAAAATTTAAAGGATCAGCTGGTCAATCTTTTGGCGCTTTTGGAATTAAAGGATTGAAATTGAAATTACAAGGTGATGCAAATGATTATGTTGGAAAAGGACTATCAGGAGGTACTATTGTAATTAAATTATCTGAAGAAAGTAATTTAGTTTCAAATGATAATACAATAATTGGAAACACAGTTTTATACGGTGCAACATCTGGATATTTATATGCTGCAGGTCAAGCAGGAGAAAGATTTGCTGTTAGGAATTCTGGTGCAACAGCTGTTATAGAAGGATGTGGCTCTAATGGATGCGAATATATGACAGGAGGAAATGTTATAATTCTTGGAGAAGTCGGAGATAATTTTGCAGCAGGAATGACAGGTGGAATGGTATTTGTTTATGATCCAAATAATAATTTTGAAAAAAAAGTAAATCCAGAGAGTGTTATTTGGCAACATCCAGAAACAGATTATTGGATAAACTATCTAAAAAACTTAATTTTAAATCATGCAAAAGAAACTAATTCGTTTTTTGCTAATAAATTATTGGATAATTTTGAAAATGAAATTATAAATTTTCTTCAAGTGTGCCCTAAAGAAATGCTTGATAAATTAGATAATCCAATAACAAATAGTAAAACTTTAGGTGTAGCTAGTTAATTAGTGTTTAAAAAATTAAAATTTAAAATTTTATCTAATTCTTTATTTATTTTTTTTAAGTTTATTTTGCTTGATAAACTGTGATCACCATTTTTAATAACTAGCAATTTTTTTCTAGCTTTAATAAATTTTTTTAAAATTTTTTTTGAAAAACTTACAGGAACAACATCATCATTAGATCCATGTATCATAGTTACAGGTAATTCTGTCTTAAATTGTTTTTTTAAAACTTTATTTTTTTTTCCATCTTTTATTAACTGATATGTAATTGGATATTCATATTCACCATGTTTTAAATGATAAATTTTTTTTTTTATAATTTCTTTTTTTATTTTTTTTGAAAATTTTTTCCACATTAATCTATCTAAAAACTCTGGTGCAGATCCTATACCCATAAACCCTTTGATTTGTTTATTAAAAAATTTGAATTGGTTTAATGAAATCCAAGAACCCATGCTTGATCCAATGAGAATAAAATTTTTTTTTTTTATAATTTTTTTAATTGAAATTCTTACTTCTTGAGTCCATTGAGATATATTTCCTTTTATAAATTTGCCAGATGATTTACCATGGCCAGAATACTCAATAGCCAAAAATCCTATTTTTCTTTTTTTACAATATTTTAAAAAATTTTTTGGTTTTTCCCCTTCAATATCAGACATAAAACCATGTAAAAAAACTATATATAAATTTGCTCTTTGATTAATAGTTAAATATCTCAATCTTTTAAATTTAGAAATTTTTAAAAAATTAAAATTACTCATAAAAAATATTTAAATATTGTGATAATATATTAATTTATTAAATGCCAACTAAATTAAAAGTTTTACAAGTTATCCCAAAACTAGGTTATGGAGGTGCAGAAACAGGCTGTTTTGATATTGCACATTATTTAAACGAAAATAATTGTAAGTCTTATATAATTACTAGCGGTGGAGAATTAACAAAGTTTATAAATAAAAAAAAAGTAAAGTTAATAAAACTCCCTGTTCAATCTAAAAATCCAATAATTATGTTATTTAATACTATAATAATTTCTTTAATTATTCTTTTTTGCAATATTAATATAGTTCATGCAAGAAGTAGAGCACCTGCCTGGTCATGCTTTTTTGCATCAAAGATCACAGGTAGAAAATTTGTAACTACTTTTCATGGAACTTATAATTTTAATAATAAAATAAAAAAATTCTACAACTCTGTTATGGTAAGATCAGATTTAATAATTGCAGGGTCAAATTTTATTTTTACTCATATAAATGAAAATTATTCTGAGTATTTGAATACAAAAAAGAAGTTCTTAGTGATTTTTAGAGGAATTAATACTGATTATTTTGACCCTTCAACTACTTTAGAAAAAGATGAAGATGATTTATTTAAGTTATGGGAGTTAAAGGTTGGAAAAAAAATTATTTTATTTCCAGGTCGATTAACTTCTTGGAAAGGTCAAGAAATGTTTTTAGAATCTATAAATAAAGTTAATATTAAATTGGGACACGACGCATTTATTGCAGTAATATTAGGAAGTGATCAAGGTAGAGATTTGTATAAAAAAAAACTTATTAGATTAGTTGAACAGTATAGACTAACCAATCAAGTAAAATTTATAGAAAATTGTAAAAATATGCCAGTAGCATATAAAATTTCTAATTTCGTAGTTTCAGCATCAATAGATCCAGAAGCTTTTGGAAGAATATCAGTTGAAGCACAATCAATGCAGAAACCAATATTAGCTAGCAATATTGGAGGTTCAAAAGAAACTATTATTGATAATAAAACTGGAATTTTATTTGAAGCGGGTAATTCAGAAGAAATGTCACAAAAAATTATTGAATTATTAAATTTAGACGAAAGTACGCTAAACCAAATGGGTATTGAGGGTCGAAAAAACGTGATAAATAAATTTAATGTTGAAAAAATGTGTTTTTCTACTTATTCAGAGTACAAAAAACTAATTAATTAAATGCCCAATATAACATTACCTGATGGAAAAAAATTAAGTTTCTTAGAAAGTATAAGTGGTTTTGAAATTGCTGAAAAAATTAGCAAATCACTTTCTAAACAAGCTCTGATTGTTAGTGTAGATGGACAATTAAAGGATTTAGATTTTATAATTCAAAAAGATTCAGCAGTAAAAATATTTACGTCAAAAGATAAAGAGGGATTAGAAACGATAAGACACGATACTGCACATATATTGGCTATGGCAGTTCAGGAATTATTTCCTGGTACTCAAGTAACTATTGGTCCTGTAATTGAAGATGGTTTTTATTATGATTTTGCAAGAAAAGAACCATTCACAAAAGAAGATTTAGAAAAAATTGAAAACAAAATGAAAGAAATTGTTGATAGAAATGAAAAAACTTACAGGGAAGTTTGGAAGAGAAATGACGCAATAGAGCACTTCAAGAAAAATGGAGAATTTTATAAGGCCGAAATAATTAATTCAATACCAGAAGGTGAAGAAGTTTCTATATATTTTCATGGCAAATGGCACGATCTATGTAGAGGACCCCATTTAAGCTCTACAGGAAAAATAGGAAAATTTTTCAAATTAACAAAAGTATCAGGAGCTTATTGGAGAGGAGATTCTAAAAATGAAATGTTACAAAGAGTTTATGGAACTAGTTGGTCAAGTCAAAAGGATTTAGACGATTATTTACTTAGAATACAAGAAGCAGAAAAAAGAGATCATAGAAAATTAGGTAAGGAAATGGATTTGTTTCATTTCAGAGAGGAAAGTCCTGGATCAGTATTTTGGCATGAAAAGGGATGGAGTCTATTTCAAAAATTAGTTTCTTATATGAGGATGAAACAGGATCAGGCAGGATACAAAGAAATAAATACTCCAGAAATTTTAGATAGAACTTTGTGGGAAAAATCTGGTCATTGGGAAAAGTTTGGCGCTAATATGTATACTTCAACTACACCTGATGACAAAGTATTCGCAATTAAACCTATGAATTGTCCTGGCTGTGTTCAAGTTTTTAATCAAGGTTTAAAAAGTTATAGAGACCTGCCCTTGAAAATGTCAGAGTTTGGAAAAGTCCATCGTTACGAACCTTCAGGAGCTCTTCATGGCTTACTGAGAGTAAGGGCTTTTACGCAAGACGATGCACATATTTTTTGTACAGAAGATCAAATAACAGAAGAATGTTTGTTAGTCACTAATTTAATACTAGAGATCTATAAAGATCTTGGTTTCGAAAATGTTCTGTTAAAATATTCTGATAGACCAGATTTACGAGTTGGAGACGATAGTGTGTGGGATAAAGCAGAAGCTGCACTACTAAAAGCTATAAAGGAGTCTAAACTAGAATATTCAATCAATAAAGGAGAAGGTGCATTTTATGGACCTAAGATTGAGTTTGTCTTGAGAGATGCAATTGGAAGAGATTGGCAATGTGGAACTTTACAAGTTGATTTAAATTTACCTGGAAGACTTGGCGCATCTTATGTTGATAAAGGTGGAAATAAAAAAATTCCAGTTATGCTTCATAGAGCTTTATTTGGTTCATTGGAAAGATTTATAGGAATAATAATTGAACATTATGCAGGCAAATTGCCGTTTTGGATAACCCCACTTCAATCAGTGGTAATACCTGTTTCAAATGATTTTGATGAATATGCAAAAAAAGTTTACGAACAATTGAAAAAAGTGGGACTATCTGCTGAAGTAGATCTTAAAAATCATAATTTAAACTATAAAATAAGAGATCATTCCTTATCCAAAATACCTTTGTTATTAATTTGTGGAAAAAAAGAAGTTGACACTAACTCAGTAACTATTAGAAGATTGGATTCTAATAAACAAGAAAATATGGCATTAAAAGATTTTTTAAAAAAATACTCTGCTTACAACAAAGCACCCTCAATCTAAGTGGCAGACTTCAAACAAAATTATTTTCAAAGAAGAACTAAACCTAAAGGACCTAGGTCCAATAATAGAATTACTTCACCTGATGTCCAAGTTATTGGAAGTGACGGACAAAATCTTGGAATACTAAATCTAAATGATGCAATTAATCGGGCAAAGGATGATGAGTTAGATTTAATAGAAATCGCACCAAATGCTAAACCCCCAGTTTGTAAAATTATGGATATGGGAAAGTATAAATATGATGCACAAAAGAAAGCTAACAAAGCAAAAAAAAAACAAAAAAAAATAGAATTAAAAGAAATTAAATTAAGACCTGTTACCGAAGTTCATGATTATAATTTCAAAATTAAAAATGCACAAAAATTCTTATCAAAAGGAGATAAAGTAAAATTTACGATAAGATTTAAAGGAAGAGAATTGCAGCATTCTAGTCTTGGCAGTGATTTGATGGAAAAAATAAAACAAGATATGCAGTCAATCGGAAGAGTAGAGTTACAGCCAAAGTTTGATGGTAAGCAAATGATTATGGTAATTCAGCCTTTATAGAGCATAATTCTAGTTGTAAATTAATATTAATATTTGTATAAACCCGTGAAAATTATGCCCAAATTAAAAACAAAAAGTTCAGCAAAAAAAAGATTTAAGATTTCTGCAAAAGGCAAGGTTATAACTGCTCAAGCAGGAAAAAGACATGGAATGATAAAAAGAACAAATTCACAAATTAGAAAGCAAAGAGGAACAACGGTTATGACCAAACAAGATGGTAAAATTGTAAAATCATATATGCCGTACAGCTTAAGAGGATAATATGGCTAGAGTAAAAAGAGGTGTAACAAGTAGAGCAAAACATAAAAAAGTTCTTAAGGCGGTTAAAGGCCAATGGGGAAGAAGAAAAAACACTATAAGAGTCGCAAGACAAGCAATGGAAAAAGCTATGGAATATGCTTATAGAGATAGAAGAAATAAAAAAAGAGAATTTAAATCTTTATGGATACAAAGGATTAATGCAGGGGTAAGATCTGAGGGAATAACCTACTCAAAGTTTATCAATGGTTTAAGCAAATCAGGCATAAAAATAGACAGAAAAATACTTGCAGAAATTGCCTATGATAATCCCGAAGCATTTAAAACTATAGTTAAAAAGGCTCAGGCAGCACTAAATTAATCTTCACTATTGTTTTTCTGAAGTTAACAAATAATCTACAAATATGTCTGATATTAAAAAAATCAAAGATGAATATTTAAGTAAATTAAGTGGTGAATTAAATCTAGAAGACGTAAATCAAATTAAAACAGAACTATTTGGTAAAAATGGTGTAATTTCTAATTCATTCAAGAAACTTGGTTCAATGCCATCAGACGATAAAAAAAAATTTGCATCAGATTTAAATTTTATAAAAGATGAGCTACAAGAAAAGATAAATATTAAACTTCAAGAAATTGAAACAAAAGAAATCAATTCCAAGCTTAAAAATGAAAAAGTAGACGTAACTTTGCCTGAGAGACATATCAATCAAGGAAAAATTCATCCAGTCTCCCAAGTAATTGATGAAATATCATCTATTTTTTCAGAAATTGGATTTAGTGTTGAAGAAGGACCAGATGTTGAAAATCAACATTATAATTTTACGGCATTAAATACACCTGATCATCATCCTGCAAGAGAT
>CACHJL010000019.1 GCA_902580135.1 uncultured Pelagibacteraceae bacterium
TTTTAAATTCAATAAAAAAAATAAAACCTGTTCCAGGAAGATTTGAAAAGATAAGTAATTTAAAAAATAACTCACTTGTAATCTTAGATTATGCACATACACCAGATGCCTTAAGAGTTTGTTTGAAAAATATAAAAGATCAATTTACTTTGAAAAAAATTACAATAGTTTTTGGATGTGGTGGCGAAAGAGACAAGCCAAAAAGAAAAATAATGGGAAAAATTGCAAATAAGTACTGTAACAAAATTTATTTAACAGATGACAATCCAAGGAAAGAAAATCCAAAAAAAATAAGGGATCAAATTAAAATATATATAAATAGAGATAAATTAATTGAAATTTCATCTAGAAAAATTGCAATTAATACTGCTATTCAAAATATACAATCAAATGAAATAGTCGTAATTGCAGGAAAAGGTCATGAGTTATATCAAGAATACAAAAACAGAAAATATTTTTCAGACAAAGATTGTATATTAAAATCAATTAAAAAAAAAAATAAAAACTTAAATAATAATTGGAAAGCAAATATCATAGAAGAAAAAATAGAAAAAAAATTAAGTAAAAATATTAATATTAATGAAGCATGTATTAATTCAAAAGAAATTAAAAAAAATAATATTTTTTTTGGAATTAATGGAAAAAACATTGATGGCAACAAATTTGCTAATGAGGCTATAAAAAAAGGAGCTTCTGTTTCAATTGTTGATAAAAATTATGGGGCAAAAGTAAAAAATAAAATTAAAGTAAAAAATACTTTAAAATTTTTTTCTGAATGTGCAAGCAAAGTAAGAGAGTCGTCTTACATAATTGCAATTGGTATTACAGGTTCTGCAGGAAAAACATCGCTAAAAGAGTTGTTGGGTCAATCATTAAACAAAATTCACAAAACTGTTTATTCTAAAAAATCTTATAATAATAAATATGGAGTTCCTCTTTCTATATTTAATATTAATAAAAAAGATAATTTTGGTATTTTTGAAATAGGAATGGATAGGAAGGGAGAGATAGATTATTTATCAAGTATAGTAAAACCAAACATTGGTTTAATAACAAATATTTCATATGCCCATAGTAAGAATTTTAAAAATTTATTTAGTATAGCAAAAGCAAAATCAGAGATTATAGATAATGTTATAGAAAATGGGTCTATAGTATTAAATGCCGATGATAAATTTTATAATTATTTCAAATTAAAGGCTCAAAAAAGAAATTTAAAAATTGTTTCTTTTAGTAAAAAAAATAAGTCTAATATCAAATTTGAAAAAGTTATAAGACAAAAAAAAATTAGTATTATAAAAGTAAATATTTATGGAAAATCAAGAAATTTTATAATTAATAAGAATTTAGAAGTTTACGTAGATAATATAATTGCTAGCCTTGCAGTAATATCAAACTTCTTAGATCTAAAAATTATAAGTAATAAATTTTTCTTTAATTACAAATTACCTGAAGGAAGAGGAGATTATAAACTTGTAAAGATTAATAATAAAAAAATTCATCTTATTGATGAAAGTTATAATTCTAATCCTATATCTTTGGAACTTGCTTTAAACAATTTCAATAAGTTGCGGAGTTATCCCAAAAGAAAAATTATTCTATTGGGAGACATGCTAGAATTGGGAAAATTTTCAAAAAAATTGCATTTAGATGCAATTAAAATAGTTAATAAAACTAGGATTAATAGAGTATATGTTTATGGAAAAAGAATTGCTTACACTTTTAACAAAATTAGACCACAAAAAAGAGGAAAGATATTATATTCAAGTAAAGATGTCTCTAATTTTTTAAAAAATGATATTAAAGATGGTGAATATTTAATGGTTAAAGGATCAAACTCTACGGGCCTAAATACTATGATGAAAAATTTTAAATTAGGAAAGACTAATGCTATTTAGTCTTTTTTCAAACTTGGTAGACATTTTTAGTTTTTTTAACGTATTTAAGTATTTGACTGTAAGAACTGGTTTATCAATGTTTACTTCAATGATTGTAGTTTTTATTGTAGGAAATCCTTTAATAAATTATTTTTCAGTTAATCAGATACATAATCCTATAAGGGACGATGGACCTTCAGAACATATTGTAAAAAAAATAGGGACCCCAACCATGGGTGGACTAATGATATTACTAGGAGTTTTTTCTGGAGTATTGCTATGGGGAGATCTTTCAAACCCATATAATTGGTTCTTGATTTATATCGCTGGTTCTTTCGGGCTATTGGGTGCTTATGATGATTATAAAAAAATTAAAAAAAATCATTCTTCAGGATTATCTTCCAAATTTAAAATTATAATTCAAATTATTTTAGCTTTAATTGGAATATTTATTATTTATACTTTTAGTGAGTCGAATGAAATAAGAAATCTATATTTTCCATTCTTTAAAAATCTAGTAATAAATTTAGGTTGGTTTTTTATTCCTTTTTACTTATTTATTTTGGTTGGATCTTCAAATGCAGTTAATTTAACTGATGGACTAGATGGTTTAGCAACAGTTCCAGTAATACTAGTTGCTGCATGTTTTGCATTTATTAGTTATGTTAGTGGAAATATAGTTTTTTCCGATTATTTACAAATTCCTTATATTGAAGGGGTAGGAGAAGCTTCTATATTTTGCGGATCAATTATTGGAGCCTGTTTAGGGTTTTTATGGTTTAACGCTCCTCCAGCAAAAATATTTATGGGAGATACGGGTTCACTTGCTTTAGGAGGATCGTTAGGAGCGGTAGGAATAATTACCAAACATGAAATTGTTTTGGCAATAACTGGTGGATTATTTGTATTAGAAGCTATTTCAGTAATTGCGCAAGTAGTTTCATTCAAATTGACTGGAAAAAGAATATTTAAAATGGCACCAATACACCATCATTTTGAAAAGAAAGGATGGCCGGAGTCTACAGTTGTTATTAGATTTTGGATAATTTCTATTATTTTAGCAATGATAGGACTGGCAACGTTAAAATTAAGATAATGAATGCAAAAAGAAACTATATTTTATAAAAAAAATTTTTTAATTTATGGTTTTGGAAAGTCTGGTTATGCATCTTATAAATTCTTATATAAAAAAAATAATTGTAAAATTTTCGACGATAATAAAGGAAATATACCTTCAAAATATAATAATAAAATCATTAACTATAGACACTTAAAAAAAAATAATTTTGATTATATAGTTTTAAGTCCTGGAATTGATATAAAAAAGTGTAGATTATCTAATTATCTTAAAAAAAATAGAACTAAAATTATTACTGAGCTAGATATATTTTATTTAAATTATCCAACTATAAAAAAAATAACAATTACCGGAACTAATGGAAAATCTACAACTTCCAAACTATTATACGATGTTTTAAAAGAGCATGGAAAAGATGTTAGATTAACAGGAAATATTGGAAGTCCTATATTGTTTGAAAAAAATATTAAGAACAAAACACTTTTTGTAATAGAAGCATCATCTTATCAGCTAGAGTACAGTAAATTTTTTAAATCAGAATACTCTCTAATATTAAATCTTTCACCTGATCATCTTGAAAGACATGGAAATTTTAAAAATTATATAAAAGCAAAATTTAAATTAATAAAGAATCAATCTAAAAATAATTATGCTTTTATAGAAAAAAAAAATTTTTTATTAGAAAATTTAATTAAAAAAAATAAAAGTAAATCAAAAATATACAGAGTAAATTATCAAAAATTCCAAAAATATTATAAATTGATAATAAATGATTATTTTAAAAATATCCCAAACTTTAAGAATCTTTCTTTTATATTTGCTATTTCTAAAAATTTGAAACTTAGTTTAAAAAAAATAATTGATGTAGCAAATAAATTTAAACAATTAGATTTTAGGCAACAGATCATTTACCAATCTAAAAAATTAATCATAATTAATGACTCAAAATCAACTAGCTTATCTTCAACACTGCCTTTACTACAATCTTTTAACAACATTTATTGGATCTTGGGAGGAATAGCAAAAAAGGGTGATTTATTAAAATTAAAAAAAGAAAATTATAAAAAAATAAAAGCATATATTTATGGAAAAGATAAATTATTTTTTTCAAAAATATTATCTAGTAAAATTAAATTTAAAATTTCAAAAAACTTGAACCATGCATTATTACAAATTTTTAAAGATTTAAAGAATAAAGGAGATCAAAAAAAAATACTTTTATTTAGTCCATCAGCGGCATCTTTTGATCAATTTAAAAATTTTGAAGATAGGGGAAAATATTTTAATAAAATTATTAAACAGTTTTTAAAAAAATAAATTTTATTTTATGAAAAATTATTTTTATAACTTTTATGATTGGTGGAAAAATATTGATAAATATATCTTTTCTTTGATTTTTATTTTATTTTTTTTAGGATTATTTTTTTCATTAGTTTCGACTTCGTTAATAGCTTCAGACAAACTTGATACAAATTCATACTACTTTTTTATTAAACATTTAATTTTTATAACTTTAGGAATATTTATACTAATTATTTTTTCATTTTTGAAAGAAGAACTTTTAATTAAAATATCAATTATTTTATTTTGTATTTCATTAATTACTTTAGTTTTAGTTCCATTCATCGGAATAGAAGTAAAAGGATCAAAAAGATGGTTAGATTTAGGTTTTTTACCAAGATTCCAACCAGTTGAACTTATTAAGCCTTTTTTTATAGTAATCTTATCAACTTTATTATGTTTAAAAAAAAACAACTTATATTTTAAATATTTATTAAGCAGCCTAGTACTTTTGCCAATATTATTATTATTGATTTCTCAACCAGATTTAGGACAAACATTGCTTATAGCAATGGTATGGTTAGCACTTATTTTTGTTTCAGGTATTAATATTTATTTATTTTTTATATTTTTTATCATTGTTTCATCAATCGCTTCTTACTTAATATTTTTTGTATCAAAATTTGAATATATTAAGTTTAGATTTTTATCTTTTATAAATTCATCTGAAACTGCAAACTATCAAGCTGAAAAAGCAAGTGATGCAATTATCAGTGGTGGATTTTTTGGAAAAGGTATAGGCGAAGGCACTCTTAATTCAAAGATTCCAGAAGCTCACACTGATTATATTGTTTCAGTTGTTTCCGAAGAGTTTGGTGCAATAATTGTTATAATTATAATATTATTGTATTTGGTATTTGCATACAAAATAATTCAAAAAATAAATTTTATAAATATAGAAAAGTTTAAATTAATATTAATTGGATGTGTTTCATTAATTTTATTACAAACATTTGTGCATATAGGAGTTAACATTAGATTATTGCCAACTACCGGTATGACATTGCCATATTTAAGTTATGGTGGCTCATCTATTATGAGCACAGCAATAATTTCTGGAATTATTTTAAATTTAACAAAAAGAAAAGTTAGTTAAGATGAAAAAAAATATATTAATTTCTACTGGTGGTTCGGGAGGCCATGTAATTCCTGCAATGATACTTTATGATCATTTATCAAAAGATTCTAATGTAACTATTTCTACTGACATAAGAGGTTCAAAATATTTAGATAAAGATAATTATAGATATAATATTATTGATACTCCAAAATTAAGTAATATTATTTATTTACCATTTAACTTGATTTTAATATTATTTTTAACATTTAAATCTTTTATTCTTTTAAAAAATAAAAAAATTGAAAAAATCATTTCTACCGGGGGGTATATGTCATTACCTCTAATTTTGGCGGCAAAATTACTTAATTTAAAAATTTACTTACTTGAACCAAACCTTGTTTTAGGGAGAGCGAATAAGTTTTTTTTGAATTCTTGTATTAAGATTTTTTGTTATGCTGAAGAAATTAAAAATTTTCCTAAAAATCTTAAAAGTAAAATGATAATTATTTCTCCTTTAGTGAGAGAAAATATTTATAAATTAAATCCGTCTTTGATTTCCAAAGATAAGTTTAATCTATTAATAATAGGAGGTAGTCAAGGTGCAAATATTTTTGATAAAAATTTAAAAAATATAATTGTAAATATTTCAAAAAAATTTTCTATTAAGATAATTCAACAAACAAATGAAAAAAACATACCTGATTTAAAAGATTTTTATTATGAAAATAATATTGAAAATTTAATTTTTAGTTTTGAAAAAAATTTTGATAATATTATCCAGCAAGCAGATCTTTGCATAACAAGAGCTGGCGCCTCAACTTTAGCCGAACTATCAGTTTTAAATATACCATTTGTTGCTATTCCTTTGCCGACCTCTAAAGACAATCATCAGTTTGAAAATGCTAATTTTTATAAGAAATTTGAATGTTGTTGGATAATAGAGCAAAATTTATTTGAAGAAAAAATCGAAGAAGTTTTGAGAGATATTTTTGATAATAAAAGTAATTATTTAAAAAAAAAGGAAAATTTAAAAAAATTAAATTACCAAAATACTTGGATTAATGTTAATCAAAAAATATTAAAAAGTATAAATGAAAATTGAATTAGCAAGAACTGAAGTTATACACTTTGTAGGAATTGGAGGAATAGGAATGAGTGGACTTTCTTTGATTATGAAGGGAAAAGGATTTAAAGTTCAGGGAAGTGATATTTCAGCAAATAAAAACATTGAGAGATTAAAAAAAGAAAAAATACAAATTTTTATAGGACAAAAAAAACAAAACCTAAAAAATGTAACCATAGTTGTCATATCTTCTGCAATAAAAAAAAATAATCCTGAAATGGTTGAGGCAAGAAGAAAAAATCTTCCCATTATTACAAGAGGTAAAATGCTAGCTCATATTGTATCATTGATGAAGAATATTGTTGTTGTTGGCTCTCATGGAAAAACTACTACAACATCTTTAGTAACATCAATTTTACAAAAAACTAAATTAGATCCCACAATAATTAATGGTGGTGTTATTAATTCAATAAAAAATAGTGCCCGACTTGGAAAAAGTGAATGGTCAATTTTAGAAGCTGACGAGTCCGATGGAAGTTTTGTCCATATTCCTCCAACTTATTCAATTATAACAAACATTGATAGGGAACATATGGATTTTTATAAATCTATGGATAATCTTAAAAATTATTTTATTCGATTTATTGAAAAAGTTCCTTCATTTGGAAAATCATTTATTTGCATAGATGATAAGATTAATAATCATATTGTAAGAAAATTAAATAATCCCAATCTTTATACTTATGGAACAAATCCTAGATCTAATTTTTTAATTAAGAATATTAAACAAAGTATAAAATTTACACAATTTGATTTACTTGTAGATGTTCCAAATAAAAAAAAATTATTCGTCAAAAAAATAAAAGTCCCACTACTTGGAGTTCATAATGTTAGAAATTCAGTTGCTGCAGCAGCAGTTGCCTTAACAATTGGAATTTCTATATCAGATATTAAAAAAGGATTATTAAATTTTACAGGAGTCCAAAGAAGATTTAATAAAATATTTACTTATAATAAAATAGATTTTTATGATGATTATGCCCATCATCCAACAGAAATAAAAGTTGTATTAGAAGGAGTAAATAAAGTTTATAGGGATTTTGATAAAGTTTGTATATTTCAGCCTCACCGGATTTCAAGGTTAAAAGATTTAAGAAAAGAATTCTCTTTTTCTTTTCAAAGTGCTGATACTGTTGTTTTATGTCCATTATATACCGCAGGGGAAAAAAGAAAATTAGGATTTAGCTATTTGAAATTTGCAAAAGAAATTATAAAAAATTCAAAAGTTAAATTATTTTTAGTTAATAATAATAAACAACTAGCAAACTTTGTAAAAAAAAATATGTATGGAAAAAAAATTGTAATTGGAATGGGAGCAGGATCTATTTCTAATTGGATGAGAAAACTTCCAGAATTAATTTAATGCAAATAGAAGAGTTAAAAAATTTATTATTTGAATTTGGAGACAATGTAAGATTTGAACATGATCTCAAGAAAAAAAATTGGTTTAATATTGGAGGAAAATCAAAAGTATTTTACAAAGCTGAAAATTTAAAAGAACTAGTCAATTTTATAAAAAAACTAAATGGAAAAGAAAAAATATTTATTCTTGGCGCTGGATCTAATACTTTAATAACAGACAATTTATTTGATGGTGTAGTTATTAAATTAAGTAGAAGTTTCAGTAATATTTCTCTTCTTGATGAAGATATAATAATCGCAGGAAGTGCTGTTTCAGATAAAGCTTTGTCTGATTTTGCAATAAATAATAAATTAAGTGGGTTCGAATTTTTATCTTGTATTCCTGGTACTGTTGGAGGCGGAATAAGAATGAATGCCGGTTGTTTTGGTAAAGAATTTAAAGATATATTGCTATCTATTCAAGCAATTGATGCTTTCGGAAATGTAATAACTCTTCCTGCTAAAAAAATAAAATTCGAATATAGAAATACGAGTTTATCAGATGATCTAGTTTTTTTAAGCGCTTCATTTAAAGGATCAAAAAAGGATGAAAGGCAAATAAAAAATTTGACTAATGAGTTAAAATTAAAAAAGGAAAAAGCACAACCAACAAGAATAAAAACAAGTGGCAGTACTTTTAAAAATCCTTTATCACAAACTGAAAAAAAAGTTTGGGAACTTATTAGAGACTCTGTGCCACTAGATAAAAGTTTTGGAGATGCCTGCATTTCAGACAAGCACTGTAACTTTTTTGTTAATAAAGGAAATGCAACATTTGAGGATATGTCAAAGTTGATCAATTTTGTTAGTACAAAAGTTTTGGAAAAGACTGGTATTAGATTAGAAAAAGAAATTAAAATTTTGGAATAAATTGAAAAAAAAAATTCTTTTAATTGCTGGTGGATACTCAAATGAAAAAGATATTAGTTTAATGACTGCCAAAAGTGTTTATTTTGAATTAAAAAAAAATAAAAAATATAATCTTAAAATAATTGAACCTGATGGAAATTTTGTAAAAAAATTAAGAATATATAAACCAGATATAGTTTTAAATTTACTTCATGGAAGATACGGAGAAGATGGATATGTTCAATCAATACTTGAGTCAGAAAAAATAAAATATACTCATTCAGGTGTTAATTCATCTGCAATTGCAATAGATAAAGAGCTTTCTAAAAAACTATTTATTAAAAATAACATCCTTACTCCGAAGTATATAAAATTTATATTTAAAAGAAATATTATTAAAAAAAATATAATTAAAATAATTAAAAAAAAATTAAATTTCCCAGTAGTTGTAAAGCCAATCAATGAAGGTTCTAGCGTTAATGTTTATATATGCAATAAGTCAAATTTTATTAAAAATTTATATAAGTTACAAAATTATGGAGAAGTTTTGATTGAAAAATTTATTCCAGGCCGTGAAATTCAAGTTGCAATTTTTGGTAGACAAAAATTAGGAGCTATAGAATTAAAGCCCAAGAGAAAATTTTATGATTACGAGGCAAAATATAACCCAAATGCAAAAACGGAACATATAATTCCAGTTAAAATTAGTAAAAAAAATTATAATAAGGTCACTGATTTCGCTCTAAAAGCACACAAAATTTTAAAATGCAGAGGTGTCACAAGGTCAGATTTTAGATTTTATAAAGATAAATTTTACTTGTTAGAAACTAATACTCAACCTGGAATGACTTCACTATCATTAGTGCCTGAAATAGCAAATTATAAAGGTATTAAATTTAAACAATTAATTGAGAAAATAATTAAAGATGCTTCAATCAATAAGTAAAAAAAAAATTTACTTTTATTTATTGTTATTATTATTGCTGACTTCAACTTTTAATTTCAACATTATTTCAAAATTTAAAAATTTAAATTTAATACAAAATATAGATATTACGGGAATAAGCGAAAAAGAAAAAAAAGTATTAGAAAAAAATTTAAAGATTTTTTTAAATAAGAATATTTTTTTAATTAGGAAAGAAGAAGTTGTAAAACTAATAAATAATAATAATTTTTTTGATAATTATAATGTTTCGAAAGTTCTACCCTCAAAATTATTGGTTAATGTAAAAAAAACTGAATTTATAGGAAAGACTTTGTTAGATGGTGAAAAATTTTATGTTGGAAAAAATGGAAAATTTACTAAAACGTTCTTAGTTGATAAAGAGTATAATTTACCCCAGGTCTTTGGAAATTTTCAAGTAAATGAATTTTTAAAATTACAAAATATATTAAATTTAAATGATTTTAATTTAAACAATATTAAAAAATATTATTACTATAAAAGTAATCGATGGGACATTGAAAAGAATGACAATACCATTTTAATGCTTCCTTCTAATAATTTAGATAAATCGTTAAAAAATTATAGAATTTACTTACAGAAAAAAAAAATTGAACCGGGTCAAACAGTGGATTTGAGAATTACAAATAAAATTATTTTAACAAATGAAAAAAAATAATTATTCAACTATCGTTGACTTTGGATCAAATGAATTAAGATTAGGTGTATTTGATAATAAATTATCAAAATTATTTTTTCAATCAAAAAATATAAATCGAAAAAATAACAATGAAGAGTATTTTAAATCAATAAATTTTTTAATTAAAGAAGCAGAAAATAAAATTTCAACCCATCTTGAAAATGTAACAGTCTTGTATGACTCTTCAGACATTTTAACTGTTGATATATCTATAAAAAAAAAAATAGATCAAAAAATAGTTTTTCAAGAAATCTGTTCTTCAATAATTCTAGAGGCCAATCAATTAATTAAAGATCATTATATTAATAAAAAAATCATCCATTCAATTGTAAAAAAATATATTATAAATAATGAAGAATTCCTAAACGTACCTGATAAAATACCTCAACTTAATTCTATAGTATTAGAGATAAAATTTATATGTTTGCCTTATAGCCAGTATAAAAATGTTTCTGAACTTTTTAAAAAAAATAATTTAAGTATTACAAATTTTTTTTCTTCAAGTTTAGTTAAATCATATAAATATATTGATTTTTTCAAAGAAAATAAATTTGTAGCATTTCTTGATATAGGTTTAGATAGATCAACGATAATTTTTTTTATAAATAAGAAATTAGATTACTTCAATAGTATACCTATTGGAGGAAACCATATTTCTAAAGATATCTCTCAAATAATGGAATTAAGTGAAGATGACTCAGAAAAATTAAAAAAAACTTTTAATAAATCTGAGACAGATTTTTCAAATAATGAAACTAATTCAAATGATAACTTAGATATAATAAAAAAAATTATTGGAAAAAATGTTTCAATAGATTTATTAAAAAAAGTTATATCAGCAAGAATAGAGGAAATAATTGCATTATCATTTAAAGAAATATTTACTTTAGACAATATTGATAAAAGACAAAATTTAAGCTTAGTTTTAATAGGAAATGGATCAAAAATATTTGATAAAAATTCATTTCGAATAGAAGACAAATACAACTTTAAGGAAATAAGTTTTTATGAGGAAAATAATCATGATATTTGCAATGCAGGATTGATTTTTGAAAAGAATTTCATAAACGATAATCCAAAACTAATGAAAAAAAATCGAAAAAAACTAGGTTTTTTTCATAGATTTTTTAATATTTTTGGAAATGATTAATCGTATTTTGTTGTAACATTAGTTGTATATCTAATTTTTTATCACTTTTATATAAGTATTTAATGTCAATATTAACTCAAAAAACTATTTTGAAAAAAATATCTATTGATGGAATAGGTATACATACTGGTTTAAAATCAAACTTAAATATATTGCCTGCTCACCCTAACACTGGAATTGTATTCAAGAGAATTGATTTAAAAAAAAACAATATAGTTATACCAACTTATAATAATGTTGTAGATGCAACTCTCTGCACAACAATTTCAAATGAATATGGAGTTAAAGTTTCCACAATAGAACATTTGATGGGAGCACTTTATGGATTGGGTATTGATAATGCAATTGTAGAATTAAATTCACAAGAAGTACCAATCTTGGATGGCTCTGCAAAAAAATTCGTTGAACTAATTATAGAGTCTGGAATTAAAGCGAGTGAAGCACCTATAAAAATAATTAAAATTGAAAAACAAACCGAAGTTAGAGAAGGGGATAAGATAATTTCGATTAATAAATCAAATGTAAGTTTAGACATAGATTTTGAAATTAAGTATCAAAATGAATTTATAAAATCTCAAAGAAATAAAATAAGTATATTCGAAGATGATTTAACCAATATATATAATTCTAGAACTTTTTGCTTATTTGAAGATATTGAAAAATTAAAAAAAATGGGACTTGGAAAAGGCGGAAGCTTAGAAAATGCATTAGTTGTAAAAGACAACTCCCTTATAAATAAGGGTGGATTAAGAAATCAAAAGGAGTTTGTAAATCATAAAATTCTAGATTGTATGGGTGATTTGTATTTGTCAGGTTACAAAATGATAGGCTCTCTTACTTGTTCTCAAGGAGGTCATCATTTGACTAATAAATTGCTTAGAAAATTATTTAGTGATCAAAAAAACTATTCATTAATTGAAATTAAAGGTAAAAATCTACCTCATTCTTTGGCAAACAGAAATCTATTAAGATCAATTGCTTAATTATTAGAATTTTTAATAAATTCTGTTAAAATTTATAAATGAAATTTCCTTCAGTCTTTTTAATTGTAATTTTATTATTTTTAAACTTTTCATGTTCAAAAGAGAAGGAAAAAATATCTATAGTAGAAGAAGAAAGTTTAGAAATGCAAATGATCCAAGCTTACAATGAGGGACTAAAAGAATTAGATAAGGGCGACCCTTTATATGCTGCTAAAAAATTTAATGAGGCTGAATTACTTTACCCACAATCAATTTGGGCTCCAAGAGCGGCATTAATGGCAGCATATTCATATTTTTCTAATTTTTATTATGGAGATGCTGTTCTTGAATTAGAAAAATTTTTAGATAAATACAAAAATCATCCAAGAAGAGATTATGCTTATTATTTATTAGCACTTAGCCATTATGATCAAATAATAGATGAAACTAAAGATTTAAATGAAATTTTAAAAGCAAAAAAATATTTTGAAATTATTATAAAAAAATACCCTAGCACTGAATTTGCACTAGACTCTCAATATAAGCTAGAGTTAATCCAAGAGCTGCTAGCATCTAAAGAAATGTATTTAGCTCGATACTATGTTGATAGAGAAAAATGGATACCAGCAATAAATAGATTCAAAACAGTTGTACAATATTATGACTCAACAATTTACATAGAAGAAGCACTTCATAGACTAGTCGAGTTGCATTACAAAATAGGATTAATTAATGAATCAAAACAATACGCTGCCTTATTGGGATATAATTATCAATCAAGCAAATGGTATGAAGAAAGCTATGGGATATTAAACAAAGATTATGTAAAGATTTCAAAAAGAAAAAATAAGAAAAAAGAGGAGTCATTAATAAATAAATTCAAAGATCTGCTTAAATAATAGGTTTTATGAATAAATTCATTAAACAAAACTATCTTAAAAAGATATCAGAATTTAAAAAACATAATAAACTTTACTATGAAAATAGTTTGCCAATAATTTCTGATAAAGAATTTGATAAATTAAAAAAAGAAATATTAGAATTAGAAAAGAAACATACATATTTAAAAAGTAATTTTTCTCCATCGAAAAACGTAGGTTTTAAACCATCAAAAAATTTTGCAAAGTATAAGCATCGAGAAAAAATGTTATCTTTATCGAACGCATTTGATGAAGAAGATCTAATAAATTTTGAAAAAAAAATATTTAATTTTTTAAATGAAAAAGCTGATTTAAACTACAGTGTGGAACCCAAAATTGATGGAATTTCTGCATCACTAACATATAAAAATGGAGATCTTATTTATGGAGTGTCAAGAGGCGATGGAAAAGAAGGAGAAATAATTACAGAAAATTTAAAAACTATTAAGGATATTCCCCATAAGATTAGAAACAGTAATTTTCCTAAAGATATCGAAATAAGAGGAGAAGTTTATATAAACAAAGATGACTTTCAAAAAATTAAAGAAAACTTTGCTAACCCTAGAAATGCAGCTTCAGGCTCACTTAGACAAAAAGATTCAAAAGAAACAAGCAAAATACCACTAAAATTTATTGCTTACACATTCGGTTTTATCAGTGAAAATAAATTTAAAAATCAATCTGACTTTTTAAAAGAGTTAAAATCGTGGGGATTTTTAACTAGTGAGCACAATGAAGTTATTAAAAGTATTAATGGGCTAGTGCACTTTCACCAGCAATTTGAAAAAAAAAGGTTTGATTTAAATTATGATATTGATGGTCTGGTTTATAAAGTAAACAACATGCAGCTACAAAGAAGATTAGGCTTTACCTCTAATGCCCCTAGATGGGCAATTGCACATAAATTTTCTGCAGATCATGCTTATTCAGAAATACTAAATATAGATATACAGGTTGGAAGAACTGGAGCCTTAACACCAGTTGCCAAAGTGAAGCCAGTTAATATCGGAGGTGTAGTTGTGTCGAATGCAACTTTGCACAATGAAGATGAAATTTTGAGAAAAGATATAAGAATTGGCGATACTGTAAAAATCGAGAGAGCAGGAGATGTAATTCCTCATGTTTTAGAGGTAGATTTAAAAAAAAGAAAAGAAAAATTAAGCAAATTTATTTTTCCATTAAAATGTCCTTCATGCGGATCTAAGACAGAAAAAGAGTATAACAAAATTACAAAAAAATTTGATGCAGTAAGAAGATGTACCAATGAAGGTTTTGCTTGTGAAAAAATTGCAATTGAGAAGATTAAACATTTTATATCTAAAGATGCTATAAATATTGATGGTTTAGGAAAAAAGGTCATAGAAAAATTTTGGGATTTAAATTTTATAAAATTTCCTCAAGATATATTCAATTTGAATTACCAAAAAATATCCTCCCTTGACGGATGGGGATCACAATCAGTTTCAAATCTTAAGTTTTCAATTGAAAATTCAAAAGAGGTTATGTTAGATAAATTTATTTTTTCATTAGGAATAAGACATATTGGAATGGAAAATGCTAAAATTATTGCAGATTTTACAAAAACTATAAAAAATTTTATAAATTTAGCTAAAAAAAATAAAATTGAAGAGCTTATTAACATAGATGGAATTGGAGAAACGCAAATAAAATCTCTAGAAAAATTCTTTCAAAATAAAACAAATATTAAAGTTGTAGAGAAATTAAGTGAAATACTAATCATTAAAGACAAGGAAATTAACAAAAAAGGAAAATTAAAGAATAAATCTTTTATGTTTACTGGCAAATTACAAAATATTAGTAGAGCTGAGGCTAAAAGCTTAATTGAGGAAAATTCAGGCAGTATTGTAAGTAGTGTTACTAAAAAATTAGACTATTTAGTAATTGGTGAAAAACCGACTAATAGAAAGTTAGAGCAAGCCAAAAATTTAGGAATACAAATACTTACACAAAAAGAATGGTCTGATTTGTTAAATTAATTTTACAAGCCACCTTCTTTCATAGTTATTTAAAAATGGTGATATTTTTAAGTAAGTTTCTAGGTGATAATTAAGAATATAGTCCCTTTCAATTTTTGTTAGTAAATTTTCTTCTATTAAATCTTTTTCAAGAGGTGCAAAAGTTAAATTTTTTAAAATAAGACTTTTATCATTTCCATCAATATAAACCAAATTCTCTATTCTTATTCCAAACTTGTTTTCTAAATAATAACCAGGTTCATTGCTAACGATCATTCCCTTTTGAAGTTTTACAAAGTTATTCTTCGAAATACTTTGTGGACCTTCATGCACATTCATGAAAAAGCCAACGCCATGTCCTGTACCATGTCTATAGTCTAAATTTATTGAGTTAAGGCTTTTTCTAGCAAGCTTATCTAAATTATTACCATTTTTAATTTTATCTATTTTAGATGTTGCAACAGCAATATGACCTTTTAATACTCTTGTATAAAGTTCTTTAATTTTTTTATTAGGTTTATTAAAAGAAATTGTTCTAGTAACATCTGTAGTACCCCATTTGTATTGGCCACCTGAGTCAACTAATAATAGATGATCTTTGTGTAGCTTACGATTTGATTTTTTATTTGATTTATAATGAATGATTGCACCATTTGGCCCTGATCCTGCTATAGTATTAAAACTAGGATAGAGAAAGTTTTTGCTTCGCTTTCTGAAACTTTCTAACTTTTTTTCGACTTTAATTTCATCTAAATTTTTAATATTTGAGTTCTTAATCCAATATAAAAATTTTGTAACTGCCACACCATCTTGAATATGTGCATCAACCATATTTTTAATTTCAATTTTATTTTTAACTGATTTTAAATCATAAATTGGATCAATCCTTTTTTTTATTATAAATTTTGAATTTATTAAACTTTCATTCAGAACGGAACAAGTTTTGCCATCTATACAAAATGTCTTTCCTTTTAAAGAGATTAAAACTTTTAAAAATTCGTCTTTTTTAAAAAAAGTAATTTTTTTGCTCAATTTTTTTTTTATTACTTTTAATTTTTTTAAATTGCCAAAAAGAATTATTTCTTTGTTACTAGTTAAAATTGCTTGAAAATTAACTATTGGCGAATTTGGTAGATCTTTTCCTCTTATATTTAGCAACCAACAAACATTTTCACCTGCACTGATAAATAAATTATCTATTTTTTCTTTTTTAATAATTTTTTTCAATCTTTCAGTTTTACTCTTTGAACTTTCTCCTGCAATTGAACTATTAATTAAGTAAACTAAATTATGTTTATTAATCGTTTCAGACATGCCTTTAAACAAATCAGAATTAATAGGAAATAGATTGCAAGAACTACCAAAATATAATTTTAATGTATCTTTTGTGAATAATTTTGGATCAAATCCAATATTCAATGGTTCATAGTTTTTTAAAATATCTTTAGGCCAAACGTATGGTATCTCATGAATCTTAAATTTTTTTCCTGATTGTCGCTTAGCCTGAAGTGTATATCTGCCATCAACAAATAAATGATTTGCATTTTTTAAAATCAGAATAAAACCTGCTGATCCAGTAAATTTTGCAACTATTTCAAGTTTATTTATTTTTGAATATTCAGTAAAAAACTCATCATTTTTTGGAACAACATATCCATCAAGATTATTTAGTTTAATGAAATTTTTAATTTTATTTATCATTTAATTTTTTTTGATATCTTATCCATCCTGGACTTCTAGCTTCTTCACCAAACTCTATATCTTGATTGAATTCAAAATCTTCAGAATTTTCATCAATAAAATTGTTACTTTTATCTATATATTCTTCTGGAAGTTCATCCACAAACCTTGATGCCATACTGTCTATCCAATCGCCCTGATAAAATCTATTCATCGCAAATGAAATCTTTGCCACTTTCTTTGCTCTTGTAATTCCAACATAGGCTAATCTTCTTTCCTCTTCTAGTCCATTTTCTCCTTTTTCTTCAATACTTTTTTGATGAGGAAATAAACCTTCTTCCCATCCTGGCAAAAAAACAACATCAAATTCTAGTCCTTTTGATGAATGCATTGTCATTAAATTAACTTTTTCACTTTGCCAATTTTGATCAAGAGATGTAGCAAGTGCCACATGTTCCAAAAAATTCTCAAGATTATCAAATTCCTTCATAGCATTTAACAATTCTTTTATATTTTCTAATCGGTTTTCGTTTTCTAAGTCTTTTTTATCTTTTAACATTGCACTATATCCAGACTCATCAAGCATCATTTGTAATAATTTATTATGATTAGTTTTATTTTTGAAATCATTTCTCCACTTTTCTAAAAGATTTAATAATGAATTCAATCCAATTTTTGTTTTTGGTTTTATTTTATTCTGTTCTATTAATTTTTTAGAAGCAGCTTCTAATGAACAATGATTTATTTTTGCACATTCATTAATATTTTTAATAGTTGTTTCTCCTATAGATCTTTTTGGAACGTTTATTATTCTTTCAAAAGATAAATCATCTAGAGGTTGATGAATTACTCTTAAATATGCAATACAATCTTTAATCTCAGATCTTTCATAAAATTTAATACCTCCTACTATTCTATATGGAATTCCAATTTTTAAAAATCTTTCTTCAAATTCTCTAGTTTGAAAAATTGCTCTCACTAATATTGCCATTTCATTTAAAGAGTAATTTTTTTTTAAATTTTCAATTTCAGATCCTATTTCGATTGCTTCATCTTTCACATTTCTAAAACATGTCAGAGCTACCTTTTCCCCGTCACCATGATTTGTGAATAATTTTTTTCCAACTCTGTTTTGATTATTTTCAATTAAATTTGATGCAACATTTAAGATATTCTGCGTCGATCTATAATTTTTTTCTAAACGAATAATTTTTGTATTTTCATAAACTTTATCAAACTCTAAAAAATTTTTTATTTCGGCTCCTCTCCAGCTATATATTGATTGGTCATCATCACCAACACAGCAGATATTTTTATTATATTGCGATAAATATTTAAGCCATTCGCTCTGAATGAAATTTGTATCTTGATATTCGTCTACTAAAATATATTTAAATTTTTTTGAATATAATTCAGATATATCTTTATAATTTTTAAATATTTTAACTGTATGTAATATTAAATCACTAAAGTCTGCTGCATTTAAATCAATCAATTTTTGTTGATAAATTTTATATATTTCTAAAAAATTTTTTTCTAATGGGTTTTTTCTTTTTAAAATTACATCATTTGGATAAAGACCTTTATTTTTCCACTTATCAATTACTGCCAATATATATTTAGGAGATATTTTCTTGGTATCTAAGTTTTCAGCTTTGCAAATATTTTTTATTAATCTTTCCTGATCTGATTGATCTATTATTGTAAAATTACTTTTTAAATTAACCGCATCAGCATGTTTTCTTAATAGTTTTGCACTGATTGAATGAAAGGTACCTAGCCATGGTAATCCAGTTGCTTCTTTTCTAAGCAATTTTGAGACTCTTGTTTGCATCTCTTTTGCTGCTTTATTTGTAAATGTGACAGCAAGTATTTGATTTGGAAAAGCTTTATGTTGTTTAATAATATGTGCTATTCGTGAAGTGAGAACTCTTGTCTTACCAGAGCCAGCTCCAGCAACTATTAATAAAGGTCCATCAATGTATAAAGTCGCTTCTTTTTGATTGTCATTTAAATTATTTAAATATTCTGAATTTAACATTTATAGTTTTATAGTATAAGCCATATTAGTTTTTATGAGGAAAAGAAAAAAAATAGACTCTTCCAAAGTTATATTAGCATCAATTATAGTATTTTTTACTGTAATCCTATTTTTATCATTACCAGTTTTATTTAATTATAATAGTATACAAAATGTAATTGAAAAAAAAGTTTATTCAGAATTTAAGATAGATCTAAAAATTTCAGGTGATATTTCTATAAAAGTTTTTCCAAAGCCTCATTATTTAGTTAAAAAGGCGAATTTAGATTTAAATGTAAACAGTGATGATTCTTCAATTATTGAAGTTAAGAGTTTGAAAATTTTTATCCCTTCTAAAAAATTATATTCTAAATCTGATATAATTATTGAAGCATTAGAAATCGAAAATGCTAATATTTATT
>CACHJL010000020.1 GCA_902580135.1 uncultured Pelagibacteraceae bacterium
TTCATTAGAAGCTTTTGTTGCAGGAGTAGTTGCCTTAGGTTTGAACTTTGGAGCATATGGCGCAGAAATAGTAAGAGGTGGAATATTAGCTGTACCAAAAGGGCAATGGGAAGCTGCTCATGCTCTTAATTTTAGTCCGGCAAAAAGAATTAAAAGAATAATTATTCCACAAATATTTCCAATTATTTTACCACCTGCAGCAAATTTAACAGTGGAACTTTTAAAAGCTACTGCATTAGTTGCACTTGTTACAGTAGTTGATTTAACTTTTGAAGCAAAACAAATTAATTCAATTACTTGGCTTTCGGCACAATGTTTTGGAACAGCCTTATTAATTTATTATGCTATGGCTCGGTTTGCACTTGTGCCTTTTTTAAGATGGTTAGAAGTTTTAGCCGCAAGAAAAGTAGGAAGAGGAAAGGCTTAATATTATGGAAATGGGTTTTTATTAGGTCAAAGAACACCATCAAAAATTATAAATGGAATAAACAGAGAAATAGTTGAATTTATTCGTTCAACACCACTCTTGATACAGTTATTTTTTGTATATTTCGTTTTACCTCAGTTTGGTATTAAGTTATCAGCTTGGGTTTGTGGAATGATCACAATTGGACTTCATTTTGGGACTTATCTTTCAGAAGTTTATAGAGGGGCTTTAGAAGGTGTTTCAAAAACCCAGTGGGAAGCATGTAGAGCGCTAAACTTTTCTACAGCTTATACTTATAGAAGAATTGTTTTACCTCAGGCTTTTCCTATAGCAATTCCAGGTATGGGAAATTATTTAGTTGGTATTTTTAAAGATACACCGCTTTTATCAACAATAGGTGTCGCTGAATTGTTCCATGCAGCAACAGCGGTAGGAGGTTATAATTATAGATATTTGGAACCTTACACAATGGTTGGTATAATATTCTTAATTCTTTCTGTTCCGGCAGCTATGTGGGTTAGAAAGTTAGAAAAAACTGTAAATGTGGCGCAAGGAAAAATAAAACAATAATGGATTTATATTATGGAAAATAAAAATTCTAATGAAATTATAGTTAAATTTGAAGATGTAACAAAACAATATGGCGATCTAGTAGTTTTGGACAAACTAAATTTAGATATCAAAAAAAATGAAATGGTTTCTATTATCGGTCCTTCAGGGTCAGGAAAAACAACAGTTCTAAGAGTTTTAATGACTTTAGAAAAAATTAATGGAGGAGTTATTCATTTAGATGGTGAAACTCTTACACACATGAATTTAAATGGTAATCAAGTTGAAGCTAATGAAAAATATTTAAGAGAAAGGCGATCAAAAATTGGAATGGTGTTTCAACAATTCAATCTATTTCCTCATATGACAGCACTTCAAAATTGTATTGAAGCTCCGGTGGAAGTACTGGGTATGAAAAAAGAAGAGGCTGAAGAACGAGCTCTTGAACTTTTAGAATTAGTAGGTTTAACAGATAAAAAAGATCAACATCCAACAAGACTTTCTGGTGGACAACAACAAAGAGTGGCAATTGCAAGAGCTTTAGCGATGAGACCCAAGGTTATGCTTTTAGATGAAATTACTTCTGCGCTAGACCCAGAGGTTGTAGGAGAAGTTTTAAATGTAATTAGATCTTTAAATAAAGAACACAATCTAACAATGATAATGGTTACCCACCAAATGGGTTTTGCTAGAGAAATCTCTGATAGAGTATGTTTTTTTAATGAAGGTAAAATATTTGAACAGGGACCACCAGAAAAATTATTTGGTGATCCTCAAAATGAGAGAACAAAGCAATTTTTACATGCTGTTCTAGATGCAAATTAATTTTTGTTTTCTTTATTTGTTAAATCTACGCCAGCGTCAGGATCTAGCTCCATACCTAGCGGAGTAATATTTCTTGGCATTGGAGTAAACGTATTTTCAGGATTTTCTTCAGTTGATCTTCTAGTCATTCTATAAATTCCAAATAAACCAATTAAAGTTTGAAAAATAAATAAAAAAATAAATATTCCGTTAGGACCAAAATTTTTCATAAAAAATGAACATACGAAGGGAGCTGTCATTGCGCTTATTCCAAATATGATTTGCATACCAGCTCCAGCTGATACAAATTTTTCCTTTGGTAAAAAATCATTTACGTATGCAAGATTAAGTGAAAATAATGGTAAAGACATTCCAGCATAAAGACTTATAAAAATATAAAACATCATTCTATGATTACCAATGTGTTGAAAAAGATTTTTAAATCCTGATGACAAATTTATAAAATCTGGTGATACAGAAACAGAAAAGTAGCAAAATATTGTTAATAAAGAGCCTAATAATGCAGTTATTATTAATATAATTCTTCTATCATAACGATCAGATAAGTACCCTATTGGCCACTGAAATATAGCTCCAGAAAATGTAATTAGAAATAAATATAAAGAAATTTCTAAAACAGAAAAATTCATTAGAGCTCCATAAACTGCGCCCATTGTAAATATTGCAGGATGAATAAATCCTACACAAAACATGCTAAAAGTTGCGAGAGGAGAAATTTTATATAATTCTTTAATTTTAATTCGAGTAGTTTTTTTAAAAGTTGGTGGTTTACGTTTTGTAAGAAGTATGGGTACTAAAGCAATAGATAGCAATAAAGAAACTAAAATGAACGGTTCATAATTCTTTGGATTATTAAAATTCAAAAGAAGAGTGCCCAAACCAATTCCTACAAAAGTTATTATCATATAAATTGATAAAACTTTTCCACGAGTTCTATTGGTTGCTCTATCGTTTAGCCAGCTTTCAACGACTACAAATATACTTATAATGCTGAAACCAGTTATAAATCTTCCAAGTATCCATATATAAGGATCAACAATAATTGAGTGAAGTAAAATACTTAAAGAAGCTGTTGATGCAAAAGCAGCAAAAACTCTTATATGTCCAACTTTACTTACTAAATCTGGAACTATATTTGCTCCAATAAAATAGCCAATAAAATATCCGGACATTAAAGCGCCTGTTGCAATAATATTAAAGTTTTCTAATACCGCTCTTAATCCTAATAAATTCCCTTGAAGACCATGAGCCACTATAAGAATTCCATAACCAAGAAAAAGTGCCCAAGAATTTTTAATAAGTTTTCCCATTTCTGCGTGAGTATGCCTTTTGTGTAAAAAAGCAAGTAGTTAGTTTTGTATTATGTTTTTTTTAAGGCTAAGAAAGAATGAATTGCAATTGTTAATATGATTATAGATCCACCTAAAATGGTTTCCAAGCTAGGTTGTTCTTTAATAACAAGCCAAACCCAAATTGGCCCAAGTATAGTTTCTAACAAAAAGAAAAGATTGACTTCAGCTCCAGTTATAAATCTTGGTGCAATAGTTACTAAAACGAAAGGAATAGCCACGCACATTATACACATTAGAGGTACATAAATTAAATCTGTTTCTAATAATTCAAAATTCTCAACAAAGAAAAAAGCAAAAACGGCCACGCATAATTTGCCAATTACTGCAGATGGTACTAAGTCTCTATTTTTAGCATATCTTGCTAGTGTTGCATTACAAGCTAAACCAAAAGCTGTTACTAATCCAAATATGTCACCATAAATATTACCTAATTTTAAAGAGTCATGAAAAATATATACACAAGCAGCAAAAGTTATAAATATAGCTATTAATGTTTTTTTGTCAGGATTTTCTTTTAAAAATAGCGCTCCTAATATCGCTGAAAGCATAGGAGCTAATGCAATCATTACTAAAGTATTAGCAACGTTAGTATTTTGTATAGATATAATAAAAGTAATGTTGCAAGCAGAAAAGCTTATGACGTAAAATATTCCTGGATAGCCTATGCCAAATAATGCTTTAAAAAAATTTTTTTTATAAAAAAATATTAATCCCCCTAAAACAAATATAAAAGGTATAGCCCCTCTATAAAATAACATTCCCCAAGTTTCTATATTAGATAATCTAATTAATAATGAGTCTGGAGTGATAAACATCACTCCTATAAATGCTAAAAGCGAGCCTTTTTGTTGGTTATTTAAGTTTTGGAACATTAAATCTTATTTTCCAAATAATTTTTGACTTCATTTAAATTTTTTAATTTTTCTGAACAAGTTTGGTTTTTACAAATAACGACACTAGCTTCTTTGTCATTATTATTTTTATAAACAAATGTAGCTCTTCCTAAATATTCTTTTTGTAAATTAAGTTTAATATCCTTAATTGAATCTTTATTTCCAAAAAAAGTAAATGAAATACTATTTTCACATAAATCTAATGTTTTAATAAAACTAAACATTTGAGAAAAAAATGAATTAAGCACTTGATGAAATGATTTTTTTAAAACTTCAACTTTATCAAACCAAAACTTATCATTTGTTATTGTATATATTTTGTTACACAAATTTAAATAAACACTATTTCCATTTGGAATATTGCTATCATTTAGATCTATTGGACTTACAAAAAGATCGTTATCTTTAATTTTATTTTTTTGTAGTAATTGAGTATCCTTATTATAAAATATTTCCCATGTTTCTCTCATAATAGTTATTGCTTTTTCAAGCGAGCTCTCATCGCCATTAACTTCATATAAAGTAACTAACAACATAGCGTAATAAACATAGTCTTCCAAAAATGCATCTATTTCGCTAGAATCATAACAATGATAAATTTTATTTGATAGTTTATTATTTAATATTTCTAAAGTGCTAATAGCTTCGTCTTTTAAACTATTATCTCCCAGGACAATTGAGGAGCTTATTAAAGTATCTAAAATAAAAGCATTTAAGTCAGTTTGTGATTTATCATCAAAAAATGGTTTAATTCTTTTTTTTCTTTCTTGAACGAGTTTATCCTCTATTTTATTTATTTTACTTTGTTCTTTTTCATTTAATTTATTCTTTGACTCAACTAGTATATTTTTTCCTTCAAAATTTCCTGAATTAGAAATCTCATATTTTTTTTCAAATAATGTTAAATCATTTTCTAAAAGTTTATTTAATTCTTCATAAGACCAAACATAATATTTTCCTTCTATCCCTTCGCTATCTGCATCATAAGCAGATCCATATAAATTTTCTTTATTTTTAAATTCTTTATTAATAAATTTAATTGTTTGTATAAGTTTCTTTTTAAAATATTCTTTTTTAGTTTTTTGATAGAATTTAGTCAAAAGACTTATATATTGGATATTGTCATACAACATTTTTTCAAAGTGAGGTATTATCCACTTTTCATCAACAGCATATCTAGCAATTCCACCTGCTAATTGATCGTAAACTCCTTTTGATGAAATATTTGACAATAATGTTTCCACAGGTGTTAAATATTTTTGATTATTTGTTTTTAAATAAAAGTAAAATATTGCATCAAACATATAAAATTGAGGAAACTTAGGTGCACCTTTAAAACTTCCATAATCTTCATCAAGATAAGTAATAATTTTCTCTACAAACGGTTCCAAAGGCTGGCTTAATACAGCTGATCTTTGATTAATATTTGAAAAAATATCCTGCATTTGTGGAGCTTGAGCAATTATTTTTTCTCTATTTTCTTTGTAAACACTTGAAACATTATTTAATACTTTTTTAAAATCCGGACGACCTTGTATTTCTTTTGGAGGGAAATAGGTTCCTCCAGTAAATGGAACTCCATTTTCGTCTAAGAACATGGATAATGGCCAACCACCCTGAGTCCCAGTAAGTATAGAAAGACTTTTTTGAAATACATAATCTAAATCAGGTCTTTCTTCACGATCAACTTTAATATTTATAAATTTTTCATTCATCAATTTTGCTGTTTCTTTATCTTCAAAACTTTCATGAGCCATTACATGACACCAATGACAACTTGCATAACCAACACTTAAAAATATTGGTTTTCCTTCTGCTTTTGCCTTAAGTAATGTTTCTTTATTCCAAGCATACCAATCAACTGGATTATTTTCATGCTGTTTAAGATATGGACTTTTTTCTTTTTTTAATAGGTTTGGCATTACTAATTATACAAGAAAAAATTAATGATGGTAGAAAGGTTTTCTTGCAAAAATATTTTTTACCATCGGCTCAAATTCTTTGAGTGACATAGATTTATAATCTGGATCAAATGAGCACTGATCATATTTTTCACAAAAGTCCACGGTAGCTTGATAATACTTGTGATCTTTATATTTTTCTCTAGCATTTTTATCTCCA
Organism: uncultured Pelagibacteraceae bacterium; assembly: GCA_902580135.1. Classification (GTDB taxonomy): domain Bacteria; phylum Pseudomonadota; class Alphaproteobacteria; order Pelagibacterales; family Pelagibacteraceae; genus Pelagibacter. The sequence goes on from CACHJL010000020.1 coordinate 6,168, forward strand.
CCCAAATGTTCAGCAGAATAATATGTTTGAAATAGACCATGTTTTTCAATGATCCAATGAGTTTTTTCAGAAACATAAGGTCGTAACACTGCTGCAGCATATTGAGAATGATTCATCGGTGCAAATTCGTCTCCAATGTCATGTAATAAAGAGGCAACAACCATTTCTTCACTTTCTCCATTTTTAAAAGCTCTTGTTGCAGTTTGTAATGAATGTTCTAATCTTGAAACTTGATAACCTTCAAGAGTTTTATTAAGATTGGACATAAAATTTAAAATTCTTTCTGCTGTCTGTCTTTCAAAATCTTTCTCATGCTTATCTAAAATAAGATAATCTTCTTTTGTTCCATGCTTCATTTCAGTAAAATTAACTTTTTTCATTTCTAGTTATTAGAACCGGTACTCAAAAGTGAAAGTTGAGTTACTTTTTCTTCTCCTAGTTCATCAATTATTTTAACCGGATATTCTCCAGTAAAATAATGGTCTGTCAATTGTGGGTATGTATTATTTCTTTTATCAAAACCCATTGCTTTATACAGCCCATCAATTGTTAAATATTTTAAGGATTTTGCATTAATAAAATCACATATTTCTTTAATAGATTTGTCTGAGGCCAAAAGTTCTTTTTTAGTTGGCATGTCGACGCCATAAAAATCTGGATATTTTATTTCAGGGCTAGCAATTCTTACATGAACTTCTTTAGCTCCAGCGTTATATAGCATTTTTACAATTTTGTGAGATGTAGTTCCTCTGACCAATGAGTCATCAATTAAAATTATACTTTTATCCTTAATAACAGATAGATTTGCATTTAATTTTAATTTTACACCTAGACTTCTAATTTTTTGAGAAGGTTCAATAAAGGTTCTGCCAACATAATGGTTTCTTATCAACCCCAAATCGAAAGGAATATTTTTTTCTTGTGCATACCCCAAGGCTGCTGCATTACCAGAATCTGGAACTGGAACAACTATATCTGCTTCTAAATCATCTTCTCTAGCTAACTGCTCTCCATAGTTTTTTCTATATTCGTAAGCAGTTTTACCATTTAAAATACTGTCTGGTCTTGAGAAATAAATATATTCAAAAATACATGGCCTTACTTTCTTTGGAGAAAAAGGTTTTAAACTTATTAGTTCATCATTTTCTACATAGACAATCTCTCCATTTTCTACTTCTCTCACAAACTTTGCACCTATAATATCTAAAGCGCATGTTTCCGATGCAAATACATATGAATTTTTTAATTTTCCTATTACTAAAGGTCTAATTCCATAAGGATCTCTTAATCCTATAAGTGTATTTTTTGTCATCATTACCAACGCATATCCTCCTTGAACACGAAATATTGCATCAACTATCTTATCAATTGTTTTAGATCTTTTTGACTTAGCAATTAATTGAACAATGACTTCTGTATCTGATGTTGTATAAAAAATAGCACCTTCTTGAACTAATTCATTTCTTAGAGTTATGGCATTAGTTAGATTTCCATTATGAGCAACTCCGATTCCACCAGCATTAGTATCTGCAAAAAATGGCTGAATATTTCTTAAAGCTGTACCACCAGTTGTTGAATATCTATTATGACCAATTGCATAATTTCCTGGTAATTTTTTTAATACTTTTTCTTTATTAAAATTATCACCAACCAATCCATATCTTTTTTCAGAGTGATATTGTTTGCCATCAAAAGAGACTATTCCACAACCTTCCTGACCTCTATGTTGTAAAGCGTGAAGTCCCAAAGCCGTTAAAGTCGAAGCATCTGATGAATTACTGATTCCAAAAACTCCACATTCTTCTTTTATTTTTGGACTATATATCTTGAACTTTTTCTTTTGCATCTTCATATTCTTTTTCATTTGGAAATTCTTTTATAAGATAGTTGCTACCTTTTTCAACCCAGGTAAAGGTTAACGAATCCTTAAGGTTTATAGGCCATTTGTCGTGATTATAAACGATATGGGCAGCTGTATACAAACAAACTATAATAACGTAAGCTTTAACGAATCCAAAAAGAAATCCAAAAACTTTGTCTATAGTACCAATGCCTGAATATGAAACTGCTTTACTCAAAGCTTTGTTAATTAATAGTATAAGAAATATTATAATAACAAAAATTCCAACGCCCAATAAGATATCTAAAACATATTCATTATCTATAATATCTTTAACGAATGGTTTGACTTTTGGAAAAATATAAATTGTAAGAACGTAAGCCAATATCCATTTTGCAGCAGACAAAATACTAAGTACAAAACCTTTTAATGCACCCTGTATCAGGAATAGAATAGTTAAAACTAAATAAATGTAATCAAATAAAGTCACTTGTTCAAAAATATCTTGAATATTTTCAATCATTTAAATGGCTTAAACGTTAAAAGTAGAGCGGGAAGCAGTGTCAAAACTGATATCATAGCAAGCAACATCGCAATTCCAGTAAAAATACCAAAATATATAGTTGGAATAAAATTTGATAAAACTAAGATTGAAAAGCCAAAAACTATTGTAATGGAAGTATTAAGTATTGCTATCCCAACAGTGGAATGACAGAGTTTAAGAGTCTCTTTATAATTTTTTGTTTTTAAAAACTCTTCTTTGAAACGATAAATATAGTGGATGCTGTTGTCTACTGCTATTCCAATTGTTATTGCTGCAATTGTAATAGTCATCATATCGAGAGGAATTCCAGCCAATCCAATTATTCCTAATATGAAAAAGGCAGCTATAAAATTAGGTACCACACCAATTAATGAAAGCTTAACATTTTTGAACAATATTAAGAACATTATAAATATTCCACACATTACAAGACCCAAAGTTAAAATTTGTGATTTAAATAAACTTTGCAATAAATTATTAAATAATATTAGTACACCCCCCAATTTAAATTCGTCTTCTTCTAAACCAAGCTTATTTTTTAAATCAAAGTTTATCTGATTAATAAGGTCATTCCTTCGAAGTCCTTCTTGTGAATCTTTAATTCTGAGGCTTACTCTCGCCTCTGAGTCTTCTATTGAAATATAAGGATCAACTATTTCCTTTTTTATAGTATCTGGAATTTTTGAGTATAAAACTCCCATTTCTAAAGTTCCTAAGGCTTTATTATTATTTAGCTGAGTGGCCACATCTATAATTGATGAGAATGACAAAACTTTTCCTACAGGATTTAAGCTGTCTAAATAGTTATGCACCATTTTAATTTTATTTATCTTATCTTTTGTAAACCAATATTTTTCGTCATTTTCATCTTCATCTCCCCAGCCATCTTCATCTTCATCGCCTTCTTCTTTTTCTGCTTTTGGAAATTTAATAATAACCTCAAGAGGTGTTGTACCTCCTAGCTTTTCATCAATAAGTTTCATCCCTTTATAAATTTCAGTATTCTTTTTGAAATAATTGATAAAGCTATTTTCTACTTCTAATCTTAAAATTCCAACTATACTTAAAATAATTATAATAACTGTAGTACTAAAAATTATATTTCTGTTGTTGATTGATGTGCTTCCAAAAAATGATGTAATTTTAGAATTTTGTTCTTTTGACAAAGATACTTTATCACTTTTTACAAAATTTAATAAAGTTGGAAGAAGAGTAAATGTGATTATAAATGAAGTTACTAAACCCAAAGTCATCATCCATCCAAAATCAATAATAGGTTTTATTTCACTAAAAATTAACGAGAGAAATGCACAAATTGTTGTTAGCACAGTATAAATAATTGGCCAAAACATTTTTCCTGTTGTCATTAATATGATTTTTGCTTTTTTTATTTTTGGGAATTGTTTAGTTAATTGTAAAAATCTTGTGCTCATATGAATATTCATTGCCATTGTCAAAATTAACATTAGCGCAATGAAGTTTGATGAAATAACTGTTACTTTCCAACCCAATAAACCTAATAAACCGATCATTATAATTACTGAAAAAAAACAACTGCTTATCGGTACTATTATCCAAATAAGTTTCCTAAAAACAAACCAAAGTGTTACGATAATAAATAGTAGGACACCAAGACCAAAAACAACTATATCATTCTTAATATATGACATCATGTCATCTGCTATCATAGGAATTCCTCCTAGATGAATTTTACTTTCTTTATTAAATTCTCTAATAACTTCTCTAATTTCTAGAATGTTTTCATGATTTTTTTTTTTTAGATCGTTTTTATATTTTTCTAATTCATATTTATTTTCAAATTTTTTATTCAGATCTTTTGATTTTAAATAAACAATAATACCGCTTGTTTTTCCATCTTCACTTACAACAAAATTTCTAAATACTGGACTATTTACAATTTCATCAAAACCACGTCTTTTATCAATGTCATCACTTTTTAGTGTTTGAAAGTTTTGAAGCCTTTCAACTAAAGGTTTATCTGAGCTACTTAATAGAGGAATGTCCAAGAGAGTAATTACACTATGAACCCAATCCAAACTTACAATTTTATCTTTTAAATTCTTTAAATTTTTTATTGAGTTTGGAGAAATCATGTCCTCCATTGGCGTGTATGTGAGTACTAAAAATTCACGAGCACCATATCTTTTTGTTATTTCATTTAAATATTTAAGATCGGGGTCACCTTCTATAAGAAGAGTTTCCGAAGATGCATCTAATTTGAAATTTTTTGAAAAATATCCAAAACCAACCAAACAAACTACCAATATAACAAAAATTAGTTTTGGTTTTTCTAAAATATTATTTTGATAAAAATTAGCTAACATCGAATATTAGCATTTATAATTTATATTAATTATTTTGAATATCTTTAAATTTTGTAAACATTGCTTCAAATTCAAGCATAATATTTCCTGTAGGTCCATGACGTTGTTTTCCTATTATTATTTCAGCTAAATTTGAAACCTCGTTCATTTTTGCTTGCCATTCAGCGTGCTCCACAGTTGCTGGTCTTGGTTCTTGTTTTTCTAAATAGTAAGCCTCTCTATAAACAAACATTACTACATCCGCATCTTGCTCTATTGAACCAGACTCTCTTAGATCTGAAAGTTGAGGTTTTTTAAGATCCCTCTGTTCTACAGCTCTAGAAAGCTGTGATAAGGCTAAAACGGGAACTGATAATTCTTTTGCTAAAGCTTTTAATCCTTGAGTAATTTCTGAAATTTCTTGAACTCTTCCTTCTTTAAAATTTGAAGCTCTCATTAATTGAATATAATCAACTACAACCATATCTAGCCCATATAATCTCTTTATTCTTCGGGCTCTATTGCTTAGTGCTGCTATAGAGATTGCAGGAGTTTCATCAATATACAAAGGTAGCTCAGCTACATTTTTTGAAGTTTCAATAAACTTATCAAATTGTTCTTCTGATATTTTGCCTCTTCTAATATCATTAGATTTAATTCTTGATTGCTCCGCTAGGATTCTAGTTGAAAGTTGCTCTGACGACATTTCCAAAGAAAAAAAAGCTATTGAAGATTTTTTTCCATCTTCTTGCATTTTTTTTGCAGCATTAAATGCAATGTTTGTTGCCAATGCAGTTTTACCCATTGAAGGTCTTCCAGCAATTATCACTAAATCTGATTTATGTAATCCTCCAAGTCTATCATCCAAGTCTGTAAGCCCAGTAGGCACACCAACAATACCTTCGTCATTTTTATATGCATTAGAAGCCATATCAATCGTTAGCCTCATTGCTTCATCAAATTTGATTAGTGAAGAACTTAAAGAACCTTTTTCAGCTAAATCAAATAAAGATTTTTCAAACGTTTCAATTATTTTTTGACCGTCGTTTTCCAGATCGTTTAATTTAGCTGAATCAATCATATTTTCTGAAATTTTTATTAGCTCTCTTTTTACAAATAAATCATAAATTAATTTTGAATATTCAGTTGCTTGCCTCGAAGAAGTAGAAAATTTTGTAATTTTAACTAAATACTCAGGAACATTTAGTTCATCCTTTTCATTTTCAAAGTGATTTTTCAAGGTAATCGGGTTTGCAAGCATGCCTGAATAAATCAATTTTTCTATTGCGCCAAATATTTTTTGGTGCATTGGATCATAAAAATTTTTATTTGAAACTATCATGCTAATTTCATCAAAAATTTCATTTGAAAGTAAAATCGATCCAATAACTGATTGTTCAGCTTCAATATTGTTTGGAAGTTCTTCTAATTTATTTTTTAAAACATTTAAAGATTGAACCATTAAACAAAATAGAAAATTTATAATTAAAATACAATTATAAAAATATCTGGGGAAAAAAATGTATAATTAATTTGTTTCTTCTTGAGGCACAACCTTTATAACAATTTGCTCTTGAATTTCAGAGTGTAAATTAATATTTACATTAAAATTACCTAATGATTTAATTTCTTTAACAGGTTGTATTAAAGATGGATTAATTTTAATATTTTCTTTATCTTCTAAAACCTTTGAAATTTCTGTTGGTTTAACAGAACCATATAATTCTTTATTTTCCGTACTAAGTTTTTTGATTTCAAAAGTTTTATTTTTAATTTTTTCTTGAATAGCTTTTGCTTCTTTTTTCTTATCTTGATCTTTCTTATTTAATTCTTGCTTTTTAATTTCAACTTGTTTTATATTTTCTTTTGACGCAAATAAGGCCTTCTTTTTTGATATTAAATAATTTCTTGCAAATCCTCTTTTAACATCAATTATTTCTCCAATTGATCCAATTTTTCGAATATTTTCTAAAAGTATTACTTTCATTATATCAACGCCAAGTTTCTAGCCCTCTTAATAGACAAAGATAATTCTCTTTGCTTTTTTTGACTAACGGAAGTGATTCTAGACGGAAGAATTTTTCCATTTTCAGATAAATATCTTTTTAATAATTTAATGTTTTTATAATCGACTATTGGCGCCTCTCTTCCTGACAATGGACACTTTTTTTTAAACTTATATTTTTGATTTTGAAAAATACTTAACTTTGAAAAATTGCTTTGTGTATTTTTTTTTTTGTTATTTCTTTTTTTCATATTTATTTTTTTGAAATTTTTCTAATTCTTTTTCATCGCTTTTCTTAAAATAGTCAGTTTCAAGATCGAATTTTTTTACCTTAACAGTTAAAAATCTTAAAAGATTTCTATCAATTTTTTCGTTTTTTTCTAACTCAGAAAGAATTTTTCCATTAGCTTTTATTTTAAAGTGAATATAGTTTCCTTTTCTATTTTTTTTTATAAGGTAAGATAAATTCATTAATCCCCAGTTTTCAAGTTTAACTACATCACCTTTATTCTTTTCCACTATTTTTGAATACTTTTCCTGCAGCTGTTTAAGCTGAGAAGGACTTGTATCTTGTCTAGCAATAATTGTGTGTTCGTATAAGTTCATATTTAATCTTTTAAAAATGAGAGGATATACTATTATAAATTTTTAATTACAATACAAAAAAGACTAAATTTATTAATATTTTCTATGTTTTCAGTTTTATTTCCAGGTCAAGGTTCTCAATCTGTAGGAATGGGAAAAAATCTATATGAAAAATTTGATTATGTAAAAAATCTTTTTGAAAAGGCAGACGACATTCTTAAATCTCCTATTAGTAAAGTTATATTAGAGGGACCCAAAGAACTAATAAATCAAACTGAAAATACTCAACCAGCAATATTTTTAATTAGCTACAGTATTTACCAAGTAATTAAAAAAGAGACTAGTTTTAATCTAAATGAAGCAAAATTTTTTGCAGGACATTCATTAGGTGAATATTCTGCTTTGGCATGTTCGGGATCATTAAGTTTTGAACAAACAATTAAACTTTTACAAAGTAGAGGAAAATTTATGCAATCAGCTGTTCCTAAAGGACAAGGAGGAATGTTGGCTGTTTTAGGTTCTGAGATTGAAAAAATAAATGAAATTATTAATAACAATGAAGATAATTTCAAGTGTTATGTTGCAAATGATAACTCTATAGGCCAGATTGTGGTAAGTGGAAATATACTTGATTTAAAAAAATTTTCCGAAGAGCTAAAAAAAAATAAAATAAAAAACATTACTTTACCAGTAAGTGCACCTTTCCATTGTGAGCTAATGAGAAGCGCAACTGAAAAAATGAGAGAAGAAATAACAAAAACAGAATTCAAGACTCCTGAAATACACATAATATCAAATGTAAACGCTCAACCAACGAATGATCCAAATGATATAAAAAAACTATTAATTGAACAAATAGAAAAACCTGTAAGATGGAGAGAAATTGTTATAAATATGATAGATTCAAATGTAGAAAAATTTATTGAAATTGGTCCAGGTAAAGTTTTATCTGGACTAGTGAAAAGAATTAATAGTAATGTTCAATTAATTCAAGTTAATGATTTGGAGGATTTAGATAATTTAGTTTAATATGATAAGCTTAAAAAATAAAAATGTTGTTTTAACTGGCGCAACTGGAGGTATCGGAAATTCTATTCTTGAACAATTAGTAAATGCCGAAGCTAATGTATTGGCAACCGGAACAAACGAACAAAAATTAAATTTAATAAAAAACAAATATCAATCAGTAAAAATTGAAAAGTTCGATATTTCTAAACATAAAGAAATTGAAAATTTTATCAATAAAGTATGCAATGAATTGGAAAATAAAATTGATATATTGATTAATAATGCTGGCATAACAAGTGACAATCTTTCAATTAGAATGAAAGAAGAAGAGTGGAAAAAAGTGATTGATATTAACCTTACATCGACTTTTTTGTTAAGCAAAAATGTTATAAAAAAAATGTTAAAAAATAAGAAAGGAAAAATAGTTAATATAACTTCAGTGGTCGGTCACACTGGTAATATTGGTCAGGCAAATTACACAGCATCAAAAGCTGGCTTGGTAGCCATGTCTAAAAGTTTTGCATTAGAGTACGGAAAAAAAAATATAAATGTAAATTGTGTATCTCCAGGTTTTATATCTACCGATATGACAAATAAGATAGACGAAAATTATAAAGAAATTTTAAAATCTAGAATTCCAATGGATAAATTTGGCGATCCAAAAGATATAGCAAATACAGTTCTTTTCCTTTGTTCAAACCTTTCGGACTATATTACAGGAGAAACTATACATGTAAATGGCGGCATGTATTTTAGTTGACAAAATTATTAAAATATTTATTAACGGATTAACCTAAAGGAACAAAATGTCAGAAGATATTTCAAGTAAAGTTAAAAAAATAGTTGCAGACCACCTTGGTATTGATGAAGCTAAAGTTACAGAAGAATCAAGTTTTATAGATGATCTTGGAGCAGATAGCCTTGATACAGTTGAACTAGTCATGGCTTTTGAAGAAGAATTTGGCTCTGAAATTTCAGATAGTGATGCAGAAAAAATTCTAACTGTAGGTGATGCTGTAAAGTTTATTGAAAATAAAGCAAATTAATTTTTAATAAGGTCATGTCCGAAAAAAATGAAGGGATAATAGTAATATTATCATCTCCATCGGGTGCAGGAAAAACATCATTAGTAAAAGAAATTTCATCTAAAAATAATTTTTCAATATCAATTTCACATACAACAAGAAAACCAAGAAATAATGAGATTGATGGAGTTGATTACTTTTTTATAAAACAAGAAAAGTTTAAAGAATTAATTTCAAACAATAAATTTTTAGAATATGCAAAAGTATTTAATAATTACTACGGATCTTCAAAAGATGTTATTTTTCAAAAATTAGATAAAGGGGAAAACATAATTTTTGACATTGATTGGCAAGGAACAGAACAAATAAAACAAAAAAAATTAAAATATGAAATAATAACAATATTTATACTTCCTCCGTCTAGAAAAGAATTATTTAATAGACTTTTAAATAGAGATTTAAATGATGAAAAAAATGCTATGGAAAGAATGAAACAGTTTGATGAAGATGTGGTTTATTGGAAAAATTATGATTTAGTAGTTATCAATGATAATTTTGATAAATGCTATGATAAAATAATTCAATATATCAATTTAAGAATTAATAATACATCCAAAAATTATGACAAAAATGAAATTTACGATCACGTATTAAATTTACTCAAGTAATTTTCATAATGAGAACAAATTTTATAATATGTAAGTTTATTTAGGTTTTGAGGTCTCAAGTTTAAATCAAGATCCAATTCTTCTGAAACTTGTTCATAGTTTTTGAAAAGAAACTTTAAAGGTTTTTTTATCATTTTTCTTCTTTGATTAAAAAAAACATTAGTAATATGTTCTAAATTTTTAGCATTTTTGATTTTGAAATGTTTATTTTTAGGTTTAAACACTAGCAAGGAGCTTTTTATTTTTGGAGATGGAAAGAAACTACTTGGATTAATATCCATTATTTTTTCAATATCCAACTTCCAAGAAGATATAATTGATAATCTTCCATAATTTTTAGAATTGTATGCTGCTAAAATTCTATCCGCTACTTCTTTTTGGAACATCAAAATAAACTTTTTACAAAAATCATTTAAATTATCAATTTTTATCCAAGAAATTAGTATTTGAGATGAAATGTTATATGGTAAATTTCCAAATATAATTATTTTCTTTTTATAATAGAAGCTTTGATTATAATTTAGAATATTATCATTAACCACCTCAATATTTCTATTAAATTTTTTTTTTAAAACTTCTGAAAGATTTTTATCTTTTTCCACTACTATAAACTTTTTGGGTTTTTTCTTAAGAATTTCTTTTGTTAGGTTTCCTGTTCCAGGTCCAACTTCAAGCACTATATCTTTAGGAGTAATATTCCCTAAACTTGCTATTTTACATAAAATTTCTTTGTCTATTAAAAAGTTTTGACCTAAACTTTTTTTTGGAAGGATTTTCATTTGATTTTGTTAATAAATCTCATAGCATAAAATATAGAAGAAGGATCAGATTTATTTTTTCCAAGCATTTCATTATTTGGTCCATGATCAGGAGAAATTCTTATAAATGGTAAACCAATAGTAATATTTATAGCATTAAAATTGTATAAAGTTTTTAAAGGTGTTAAAACTTGATCATGATACATTCCTACTACAACATCATATTTAATAATATTTTTTTTTAAAAAAAAAGTGTCGGCAGAAAAAGGTCCGTTAATATTTGAAGAAATTCTATTTAAATATTTAATAGCAGGTATTATAATTTTTTTTTCTTCACTAATTTTGTCTATAGATTCACAATGAGGATTAAGTCCTAAAATTGCAATTTTTGGTTTTTTATTAAGTATAGTCTCATAAAACCTTTTAATTTGTTTTACATTTTTAATAATTTTTTCTTTAGTTATATTTTTGGCAACAAGCCTTAATGGAAGATGAGTAGTAAGAGGTGATACTGATAATTTATCATTATAAATTAACATAATTTGATTTTTTGATTTAGTTTTTTTTGCAATGTACTCTGTTACACCTAAATATTTATTATTTAAAAAATATTTTTTTGATATTGGACCATTAACTAGCGCAATATTTTTATTATGTTGAATTAAGTCTAATGCAATTTTGAAACTATTAGAAATATATCTTTTTGAATTCGAGGATATTTTTGAAAATTTTTTTTGACCATTATAATTTGAATTTATAAAATTTATTTTTTTTATTTTTGCATCTTGAATATCTTTAATTAAATTAAATTTTAAATTAAATTTTAATTTTTTCATTTGTTTCACAATTAAATTCTTACTACCAATCAAAATTATCTTTTTTTTATTTTCTGAAAATTGCTTAGATTTAAAATATTTAAATAATATTTCAGAAAATGTACTTTGGGGTTCACCCAGTACAATTAAAACTTTATTTATTTTCATAGATACTTGTATTTTTTTTTAATTTTTTGTAATAGTTAAATGAGAATTGATTAAGCTGCCTATTTGTTTCAAATTTAATTTGTTGTTTTAACTCAACATTTAAATCCAACTTTTCTTTAATTTCTTTTTTGTCATTCAACTTTAAAAATAAATATCCATTAGGTGTTTGAATTGGATCTGTAATCTCGCCAATCTTAATTTTTGATATTTTATTTTTTATTTTTTTTGACAATCTGGTTCCCTTTATCCAACCAATTTCTCCTCCATATTTTGAGGTATCAGATTTGCTATATTTATTTGCTGTTATTTT